>CANQTR010000168.1 GCA_947626805.1 uncultured Clostridia bacterium | reverse complement strand
GACGCTCCAGCTCCCGTTTTCGCCGACGGCGACGTCGACGAGCGTGGACGGACCGGAGGTGTTCGCGCCGGAGGTCGTGAATCCGCCGCCGAAGTCGATTTCACCGGCGGGCGGCCAGAAACCGCGGCGGGTCATGACGTCGTTGCCGCTCGGATTGAGCTTTTTGACCATCGCGTAGTCGCCGGATTTCGAACGGCTCTGAATCGCCGAAACGACCTGCTGTTCGTCGATGGACGCAATCGTGGCGTAGACGAAATCGTCCTCGTCGATACAGATGTTGTTGTATTCCTTCGAAACCAGCTGTTCGGACGCGTTAATCTGCTCTTGCGTCTGGAACAGTCTCCAGAAGTGCTGGAAGGCGTTATAGGTAACCTTTTGCGCTCCGACGAACCCGTTGAAGGAGCCGTCCCGGTTCAGGGACAGGATACCGTAGTTGGTCGTCGAAGAAACGACGTAGATACGGCCCGCCGAGTCGACCGCGACGGCGACCGGGGTGTACACGTGGTTTTCCGGCATGACTTCGCTTGCGGGTTCCGGGACGATGTCCACGAAATTGCCGAGTTTGTCGAAGATGACGATACGGGAATTTCCTTTATCCGCGACGTAAATCTCGCTTTCCGTCACGAACAGGCCGTTCGGCTGGGAAAGTCCGTCCGGAACGCCGTAATTGTTGAGGAATTGCGAAATCACCAGGCGGACGTTGTACTTTTCGTCGGTGACGACGATGCGGTTGTTCCCGGTGTCGGAGATGTAGACGTGGTTGAGGTCGTCGACAAAGATGTCCGCCGGAGAGGAGAGCCCCTTCGCCGAGCCGTCCGCGTTGGTGAATTCGTTCGCGTACAGCAGTTTGGCGTTCGCGCTCGCGCCGCCCTCGGCGCTCACGGAATACTGCAGGCTCTTGCCGTCGATGAGGTTTTCCGGCACCGGAACGTACGCCGCGGGACATTCGAGCATATACCCGCTCCGCCCGTAGGTGTACGTCGCGTACGGGACCGCCGACGCGCTGACCGTCAGCGTGCCGACCGTCATGACCAGCAGAACAACGATTAGAAGAAACCTGAATCCATGGAATTTTTTCATGTTCTTCCTCCTTAATCCTTCATACCGGCAGAAGACATGGTCTGAATGACGCTGTTCTGCGAAATGATGAACACCAGAATCGGGACGACCATCATAAAGACCGTGGAGGCCGCCGAAACGCCGGTCCTCTGAATGCCGGCCGTGACAAGCTGACTGATTGCGTAGTTAAGGGTCTTGAGCTGTTCGCTGTAGATGAACAGGTTTGCGCCGGACGCCCAGAGGTCCTTGAACGCGAAGAGAATCAGCGTCGCCCACGCCGGTTTGACCATCGGCATGGCGATTTTCCAGAAAATCTTGTTTTCGGACGCGCCTTCCAGACGCGCGCTTTCCAGAACCGAGTCGTTGACACTGGTTTCCATGAACTGCTTCATCAGGTACAGGCCGAACGACGTACAGAACGCCGGCACGATGACCGCGAGGTAGGTATCCACCCAGCCGAGCGCGGACATGATGATGAAGTTGGAAATCGCCGTGACCGTCGCGTTGAACATCAGGGAGTACTGAACCGCGCGGAACAGGAAGTTGCGCCCCGGGAACGGGATTTTCGCCAGCGCGTACGCCGCGTAGGAGGAGAGCAGCACGTTCCCCATCGTCCCGACGACGGCGATGAATATCGTATTGAACACGTAGCGGGAGAACGGGACCCAGGATTCCGACATGGTCCGGAACAGGTCGCGGTAGTTATCCAGCGTCGGGTTGATGACGAAGAACCGCGGCGGGAAAACGAAGATTTCGTCGAGCGGTTTGAACGACTGCACGACGGCGTAGACCATCGGCAGGAACATGAAGAACCCGAAAATGAACAGCAGGATGTAGATACCGACGTCGCCGCCCGCCGAACGGTTGACCGAACGCTTGAACTGTACCCGGTTGGTCTGATGCTTTTGGTAGGCGCTTTTTACTTTGTTTCTTGCATTTTCCAACATATCAGGTACCTATCTTTCTCAGAATTCGGTTGACCAGCATATTGCACCCAATCATCATCAGGAACAACAGCGTCGCAATCGCGGAGGCGTAGCCCATTTCGTATCGCTGGTTACCGTAGTCCTCAAGGTGGTGCATGATGGTATGCGCCACGTAGTTCGGGCTGGGGAAACCGACCAGAGCGGTGATGACCGCGCCGAACCCGAACGCCCCGGTGATGGAAAGAATCGCGCCGAGCATCATTTGCGGACGCATCATCGGCAAGGTGATGTAGTAAAGTTCCTGCCACCGGTTCCTGACGCCGTCGACCGCGCCCGCTTCGTAAAGCGAGGTATCCACCGTCTGGAAGCCGGCGATGTTCGTCAGGAAGGAGGTGCCGAGCGAGGTCCAGAGTGCGACAAGACAGCAGAGCGTGAAGATGTACTTCGTATCCTGGAACCACAGGACCGGCTCGTTGAGCAGCCCGAGTTCCATGCCCCACGCGTTGACAAGACCGTAGGAGTCGCTCGAAAAGAAGTAGGTCCAAATCAGGTAAACGTTGCCGGAGATGGACGGCGCGTAGAAAATCAGCGTCACGATGGAACGGATTTTCGGGCGAAGTTCGTTGATGAACCACGCGAACAGCAGGGAGAGCAGGTAGGAGCCCGGTCCCGTGACCGCCGCGAACTTCAGCGTGTTCTTGATTGCCAGAATGAACACGTCGTCGTCCAGGAACAACCGGATATAGTTATCAAAGAACACGAAGGACGGGAATTCCAGCATGTTGAAGTTCGTAAAACTCAACAGGAAGGACAGCACGACCGGAATGACCGTAAAGAGCGTGAACAGGATGAAGAACGGCGCAATCATCAGGTACGCAATCTTGTGCTTCTTGATTTCCAGCAGGGTCCACTGGAAACGGGTCAAATCCGTTCGGATAACCGCTTTTTCTTTTGCCACGTCAGTTCCCTCCTTCCGCGCCGCCGGTCCAAGAGATATCCCGGTCGGTCAGGTACTCTTTCATGTCCCTGATGGTATCGGCCGTGGGCAGGTTGAACTCGTTGCGTTTGCGGGTCAATTCGTTGTTGATGTCGGTGATATAGGAACGCATCGCGTCGAGCGGGTC
>CANQTR010000167.1 GCA_947626805.1 uncultured Clostridia bacterium | reverse complement strand
AACTGGTGCCTGACGACCCTGTTCGACGGCGAAGGTTCCTTCAAGGACGTGTTCATCACGCTCAGCTATTCGCTGGTCCCGCTGGTCATCCTGCTGATTCCGTGCGTGGCGCTCACGAACGTGATGTCCCTCGCGGAAATGGACCTGGTGAACATGGTCATCGCCATCGGCTGGGTCTGGGTCGGCTTGCTCGCGTTCTTCGGCGTCATGGTCACGCACGATTACGGGCTTGTGAAGAATATCATCACGGTCATCTTCTCCCTCGTCATGGTCGCGCTGATTATGTTCATCGCGGTGTTGTTCTTCGGGCTAATCTCGAAAATCTACGCGTTCGGCTTCAATATTTATACCGAACTATCCAACAGAGTGTAGAAAGGAGTACGGAAATGAGACAGAAATGCAGACGATTTGCGCTCCTGCTCCTCTGCTTAGCGCTTGTCGCCCCGGTGTTCGCCTCGTTCCCCGCGCTTGCGGCGGACGACGATGAAATCTCCTGGGAAGACAAATGGAAAGACACCCTCTACCCGGCGTACATGAGTACCGCCTTCAAGACCATCAAGGAGCGTATGCTCGGCAACGAGGTCGTCGCGCCGATGACGCTTTACAGCGTCGTCAACGGGATCGCCTTCTACGTCGACGCCATCACGGGCGAAGTGGTGGTGCTGTCGCTGGAGGACCCGGAATTGACCAAGGAGGCTATCGACGAGAGCGGCGAAATCCCCGCGTACACCGCTTACTATTCGACCAACCCCTTCAACGCCGGCTCCAGTCAGTCCGCGCAAGGCTCGAATACCTCGAATTCCGTCAAGGAATCCCTGTATTCGCAATTGATTGTCCAATTCTCGCAAAACAATTCCGATTTGGAAATGGATTCCTTCGCGGACGCGGCGGCGAACAACCAAATCACCGTCAGCAATATCCGCGGCGGGATACGGCTTGAGTACTCCATCGGGCGCGAACAGGTGACCTACCTCGTCCCGCGTATGATTGAGGAAAGCAAATGGCAAAACCTGTTCCGGCAGATCCAGCAGAATTCGGATTCCGCGCGCGACGCGAATATGTTCAGTTCGTTCTACGTCTATTACAGCCTGACCGACGAGACCAAGGCGGAAAAGACCAAGATGGACTATCTGGACCAGTTCCCCGTGCTCGAACGAATGGATTTGCGGGTTTGCGAATCCCACATCACGACCCACGAATTGCAGCGCGTCGAGGACCTCGTCAAACTTTATACCGATTACACCATCGACCAGATGGAGGAGGACCACGCGGAGACCGGATACGTTTCCACGGAGGAAAATCCCCCGCTGTTCAAGCTGGCTATCGAGTATAAGGCGGACACGGACGGCGCCGTCACGATTCGCCTGAACGCGGGCAATATCCGGTTCCAGTCGGATATGTACGCGCTTTCCAACGTTATCCTGCTCCCCTACGGCGGCGCGGGCAACATCGACAACGAAGGGTACATCTTCACGCCGGACGGTTCCGGCTCCATCATCTCCTTCTCGGATATGAAAGGGGCGGGCAACTTCACGAGCGTCAGTTCGATGTACGGCATCGACAACATCTACCATACGGTGACGGGCGCGAACAAGGAGACCATGCGTTTCCCGGTGTACGGCGTCGTCGAATGGGCGGACAACGGCTCGCACGAGGAGGAACAGCCGGTCCTCGACGACCAGGGCAATATCGTCTACCAGACGGACGAGGACGGCAACCCGGTCCTCGACGAGGAAGGCAACCCGGTCCCCCAAACGCAAGTCGTGACGGTGCAGGACCTGCTGAAAATCGGCTATCTGGCGGTCATTGAGGAGGGCGACTCCCTCGCGAAAATCGCCATCGCCAACGGCGGTTCGACCCACCAGTTCGTTTCCATCTATACCCAGTTCAACCCCCGCCCGCAAGACACCTACGTGCTCAACGGCGGTTTGGCGGGCAACACGAACGCGACGTGGACGGTCGCGGCGAAACGGAAGTACACCGGCGACTACACGATTCGCCTGTTCATGCTGAAGGAGGACGTGACGTACTCCGAAATGGCGCGGACCTACCGCGATTACCTCGAACGGAACAACATCCTGCAGAAACCGGAAAACATTTCGGAGGATATCCCGCTCTTCCTGGAAACGCTCGGCTCCATCGATACCGTGGACGAAGTGCTCGGTATCCCCATCAACAAGAAGGTCGCGCTGACCAGTTTTGAGGACGACGCGACGATCCTGGACCAACTCGCCGAGGCGGGTATCGACGACGTCAACCTCAAGCTGACCGGCTGGGTCAACGAGGGGATGTTCGCGACGGCTGCCAACCGCGCCAAAATCGAAAAGGTGCTCGGCGGCGCGGACGGGTTCCGCAAGCTGGTCGAAAAGACCAAAAACAGCGGCGCGACCCTGTTCCCGGACTTCGACCTCGTCTTTGTCGAACGGACGTCCGCTTTCGACGGGTTCAGCGTTAAGAAACACATCGCCCAGACCATCGACGGGCAGCCCGCCATCGCGCAAGAGTACGACCCGGCGTGGCAGAGTTTCATCAATAACGGTATCGGCGTTCTGACGCCGTATATCATGGAAAAATTCTACGACGGCGTCTGGGACGATTACGAGCAATACAACGTCGGCTCGATTTCCGTCTGCACCCTCGGCAGCGACCTCAACTCCGACTTCAACGACGAGGCACCGCTGACCCGCGAGGATTCCAAGGTGCTCGTCCGCCGCTTGCTTGCGAAGATTCGCGAGCAGAACGACCGCGTTCTCCTGTCCGGCGGCAACGCGTACGCGCTGGAATACGCGACGGACCTCATCGACGTGCCGCTCGACGATTCCGGCTACCGCTATTCGGACGGCTCCGTTCCGTTCACCGGCATGGTGCTCCACGGGTACAAGGAATTTGCCGGTTCGCCGCTGAACCTCGCCGGCGACTACCAGTATTCGCTGCTCAAGAGTATCGAAAACGGCGCTTCTCCGTACTTCGTCGTGGCGTATACCAATACGTCCGAGCTGAAGGGCTACTCCTACTCGACGGTTTCGCAATATTACGCTATCCGGTATGAGATTTGGAAGGATTACATCATTCCCGCGTACAATCTGCTCAACGACGCGCTCAAGAGCGTGCGTACCGCGACGATTGAATCCCACGAATTCCTCGACCACGCCAATAAGGTCGTGCGGGTGACGTACTCCAACGGCGAGGTGTTCTACCTCAACTACCTGACGGAGGAGTACGAATACCGGGACGGCGAAACGCATTACGAAATCCCTTCCGGAGGATTCGTGAAGGTCAATTCGGACGGAAGCGCGCAAGTCATCGACGTGAAGAGCGCGTCCGAGCCAAGAGGGGAGGCGTAAAGTATGACGAAAACCAAACAGTTAGACAGGAAAACGTCGACGAAACGCAAAGGAAGGTCATTGGATAAGGTAAAGGGGAGAAACGGCTGGCTCTTCATTTCGCCGTTCCTCATCGGCTTCGTGCTGATTTACCTGCCGATGATTGTCGAATCCTTGCGATTCTCGTTCGGCAAAATCCATTACGAGGCCACCGGGTATGTGCTGGAAAATGTCGGTTGGGACAACTACCGTTACGCGTTGTTTGAACACACCACGTTCGTCCAGACCCTGTGGAGCAGTTTCGGGAAGCTGCTGTTCAACGTTCCCGCAATCGTTATCTTCTCGCTGTTCGTGGCGGTGCTGCTGAACCAGAAGATGCGCGGCCGCGCGATTTTCCGCGCAATCTTCTTCATTCCGGTCATCGTTTCGACCGGTATCATCGAGTACATCGAAACGCAAGACCAATTGGCGGACGCCATGGGGCAGGTCGCGACCGGCAGCAACGGGGTCAGCGCGAGCACCGGCGGTCAGGAGGACCCGAACGCCTTCATCTCCGTCATGGACGTGGCGCGATACTTCCAGGGCATGGCGGTCGGGCGGCAATTGGTCGAGTACGTCGTGAACATCGCGAACAGCGTTTACGACATCGTCAACAAGTCCGGCGTGCAAATCATGATTTTCCTTGCGGGTCTGCAATCCGTTTCGCCGGCGATTTACGAGTCCTGTCAGATGGACGGCGCGACGACGTGGGAAATCTTCTGGAAAATCACCTTCCCGATGATTAGCCCGATGATTCTCGTCAACGCTGTGTATACCGTCATCGACTCCTTCACCTCGAAGGAAAACGAAATGATGAACCTCATCGACAGCGTGTATAGCAGCGCGGCAGACGGTACCGTGCAATCGACAGCCATGGCGTGGATGTATTTCCTTGTGATTATCGTGACCCTACTGCTCGTCGCGGCCATCATGGGCGGATATGTATTCTACCAGAAACGCGATACATAAAGGAGGGGCAGAGAAATGGATTCCACAACAATGAGTAAACGCGAACTCCGGGCTCTTCGGCAACAGCAGAAGAAGGAGGAGGCCATTCAGCGTATCAAGGCGCGGGATAAACTGCCCTTCTGGATGTTGATTCGCTACAAGTACTGCACGCTGTACTTCCTCAAGAAATTGGGGCTGGCGATTTTCCGTCTGGTGCTTCTGATTGGTCTTTCCTACGTCATTCTGTTCCCGTATCTGTCGAAGATTTTCACGTCCTTCATGAGTCGTGAGGATTTCGTCGACGTGACGGTCCTCATCATCGCGAAGTATCCGACGCTGGATACCTATAAGGCAATCATCGAGAACAACTCCTACTTCACAGCCCTGCTCAATTCGTCCATGCTCGCGCTGCTGTGCGCGACGATTCAGATGTTGACGTGTACGTTCGTCGGGTACGGGTTCGCGAAGTTCAAGTTCCGGTTCCGCAAACTGCTGTTCGTGTTTGTCATCTTCACGTTGATTGTGCCGCACGAAACGCTGCAGTTGTCCCTGTTCATGAAGTTCCGCTACTTCGACATATGGGGGATCGGGAGCGGAATCAGTAAACTGTTCGGCGGCACGTGGCAAGGGCTCAACCTCCTGAACACGAACTGGCCGCTGGCAATCATGTCCCTGACCTGTCTGGGGTTGAAGAACGGGCTGTTCATCTACATCATGCGGCAGTACTTCAACAACGTCCCGGACGAGTTGGAGGAAGCCGCGTATGTGGACGGCGCGAGCGTTTTCAAGACGTTCCTGAAAATCATTCTCCCGATGTCGACGACGATGTTGGTCACGATTTTCATGTTCGCGTTCGCATGGCAGTGGTCGGATATGTTCTACACGAACCTGTTCTACACCACCAATTCCAGCGTCCTTTTGCCGGACATCATCAAAATCCCGACGGTCCTCGACACGCAATATGCGGCGCAAAACGCGTTCGAATCGGCGATTCGCAATACTTGCGGTCTGCTGATTCTCGCCCCGCTGGTCGTGCTGTACCTGTTCGCACAGCGCACGATGATTGAAGGCGTCGAGCGTTCGGGTATCACCGGCTGATTCCCGCGGTTCGTCTGCCGAAGGGCAAACTTTCCTCAAAGAGAATACCGTGGACCTTTCGGTCCACGGTATTTTTGCGTATATGGGGCGTGCGTTACGGGTCGATGTACTTCCCCGCGATGTGGAATTTCGGCACAAAAGACGCGAACGCGTCCCGCACGGCGCGAATCCGGCGCAAAAAAACGACGATTCCGCCGCACGTTTGGCTTGGCGGAATCGTCGGAAGGAAACGCGTTTGGTTCACGCGAACGTAGCGACGTAGTACTTCTTCTTGCCGCGGCGCAAGACGAGGAACTGCCCGTCGAGCGCGTCGGCGCGGGTGAGGGTGCGGTTGCCGTCCTTTTCCGGGTCGCCGTTGAGCGAAATCGCCCCGGCGTTCAGGAACTCGTTCGCCTCGCGGTTGGACGAGGCGATACCGCCCGCCTTGAGCACGTCGAGCAGGCGGCTCCCCTCGGTAACCGTGAAATGCGGGACGTTTTTCAGCCCGGCGAGCAGGTCGTGCGGCGGAATGGAGCGGATATCGCCCGAAAAGAGCTGTTCGCTGATACGGACCGCCTCGTTGTACGCCTCTTCGCCGTGCAGGTCGGTGACGATTGCCTTCGCGAGCGCCTTTTGCGCGAGGCGAAGGTGCGGTTCGGCGTTGTGCCGCCGTTCGATGTCCTCGATTTCCTCGCGGGACAGGAAGGTCAGCAGTTTCAGGTACGGGACCGCCATGGCGTCCTCGGCGTTGAGCAGGAACTGGTACAGTTCATACGGGCTGGTCTTGTTGCGGTCCAGCCAAACGGCGTTGCCTTCGGATTTGCCGAACTTGTTGCCTTGCGAATCGGTGATGAGCGGCATGGTCAGGGCGTAGACCGTGTCCCCGGTGGTCTTTCGAATCAGTTCGATACCGGTCGTGATGTTGCCCCACTGGTCGGAACCGGCGACCTGCAGGTCTACGCCGTGGTGCTCGTGCAGGAACTTGAAGTCGTACCCCTGAATCAGCATATAGGAGAATTCCGCGTAGGAAATCCCGCTTTCCATCTGCCGCTTGATGTGGTCCTTTGCGAGCATATAGCCGACGCCGATGTACTTGCCGATGTCGCGGAGGAAATCCAGGACGGTCATGTCCTTTATCCAGTCGTAGTTGTTGACGACGGGGTAGGGGAACAACTGCTGCACTTGCGCTTTGAGCGCCTCGAAGTTGCGGAACACCGTTTCCTTGCGGGAAAGCTCCCGTTCGACCGTGCCGCGCGGGTCGCCGACGAGCCCGGT
>CANQTR010000166.1 GCA_947626805.1 uncultured Clostridia bacterium | reverse complement strand
GAAAAATTTTTTGGGTTTTCTTGCGAAAAGGGCTTGCAAAACCCGAAAAAGTGTGCTATACTATGTCCGTCGATTCGGTGACGGCGAAAGGCGGAGCGTGCGATGAGTTATGCGGACACCTTGTTCATTCAAATGTGCCGGGACATTCTCGCGAACGGGACGGATACCCGGGGCGAGCGCGTCCGCCCGCATTGGGAGGACGGAACCCCCGCGTACACGGTCAAGAAGTTTTGCGTCGTCAATCGGTACGATTTGCGCAAGGAGTTCCCGGCGCTGACGCTTCGCAAGACCAATTTGCGCAATTGCGTCGACGAACTGCTCTGGATTTGGCAGAAAAAGTCCAACAACATCGGCGACCTGCATTCCCACATCTGGGACGAATGGGCGGACGAAACCGGCTCCATCGGGAAGGCATACGGCTATCAGCTCGGCGTTCGGCACCAATATGCGGAAGGCGAATTCGACCAGGTGGACCGTGTGCTGTACGACCTCAAGCGCAACCCGTTTTCCCGCCGAATCCTGACGAACCTGTACGTCCACGCGGATTTGCACGCGATGCGGCTATACCCCTGTGCTTACAGCGTGACCTTCAACGTCACGCAAGAGGACGGGCGGCTCGTGCTGAACGCGATTCTCAACCAGCGCTCGCAAGACGTGCTGATGGCGAACAACTGGAACGTCTGCCAATACGCGGTGCTGTTGCATATGTTCGCGCAAGTGTCGGGCATGGTTGCGGGCGAGTTGGTGCATGTGATTGCCGACGCGCACATCTACGACCGGCATGTGGAACTGGTGCGGGAATTGATTTCCCGCGAACCCTTCCCCGCGCCGAAGTTCCGGATAAACCCGGACGTGCGGGATTTCTACGCGTTCACGCCGGACGATTTCCGGCTGGACGACTATCAAACGCACCCGCAAATCCGGAACATTCCAATCGCGATTTGATTGCGCGGTGAATAGGAGCGAACGGCAGATGCGGAAAATCCTTCTCGCGGCGGTGGATTGCAATTTGGCGATTGGTCGGAACGGCGCGTTGCTGTACCGGGTGCCGGAAGACCTCCGGCGGTTTCGGCAGTTGACGACCGGGCAGGTCGTACTGTGCGGTCGCAAGACGCTCGAAAGTTTCCCGAACGGCAAACCGCTCCCCGGGCGCGAAACGGTGTTGCTCTCCCGGCGGTACGAAGGCAAAGGCGAACCGCTTTTGACCGTCGCGCGGACGCCGGAGGAGGCGCTCGAAAAGGCGTCGGTTCTTTGCGGGAGCGAAAAAACGTTGTATATCATCGGCGGCGAAAGCGTGTACCGTCTGTTCGCGCCGGTTTGCGAAACGGCGTATCTGACCGAAATCGACGCGGAAACCCCGGACGCGGACGCGTTCTTCCCCGCTTTGCGCGAGCGGGACGGCTGGGTGCGCGCCGAATCGTCGCCGGAGCAGGTTTCCTCTTCCGGATTGCATTTCCGTTACGTCACTTACCAAAAAGAGCGCGTGTAAGCGTTCTCATATGCAGGCGTAGTTTAGTGGTAGAATCTCAGCTTCCCAAGCTGATTGTGCGGGTCCGATTCCCGTCGCCTGCTCCAACGTCGCGGCAAGTTCTATTAGCTTGCCGCGTGGCATATCGCTCCTTTTCTTGGCTGGTTTATACAGACGTATGTTTCATCCACACACAAATTTTTGCTTTATCATTTAGGGTTGCAATTCAAAAGAATTTGTGTAAACTTAATATGTCAAACTAATTACATATGCCATTTGCCATATGTATATGCTATATGCAAAATCGTTTTTTCCATAGGGTCCATAGGGGACATTATATCCTTTTCACGCCTATTTGGATTTGATAAAAAGCACCCTCAATTATGGCAGGAGTCAAGCATGATTTGAGGAATTTTGCATGATTAGTTCACCGATTATCGGAGTTTGCCATTTTAACAAAAAGGAGAAAGACTAATGTTCAAAAAAATCGCTTTAGTTTTGTTAATTAATTGCATGGTGTTAATTATAACCTCTTGTAGTGGAATAAAACCAACTCAATCTTCCGAGGAAACTATAATCTCTGCTTTATCTCAACATGAAAATCAACCTCAATTTCCTGAAGGAACTATGAGCTCTGATTTGTCTCAATATGAAAATCATACTCAATCCCCCGACGAAACTATGAGCTCTGATTTGTCTCAATATGAAAATCATACTCAATCCCCCGACGAAACTATGAGCTCTGATTTGTCTCAATATGAAGATCATACTCAATCCCCCGATGAAACTATAAACTTTGAATTGTCTCAATATGAGAATCATGGAACTTTATCATGCGGTCTTATTTGGGTAGAAAAAGAAGTGTCCGACTGGAATAAAAAAGGCGAAAGAATGTTCGCATATTTAGATAATAATGGGAACATTAAAAGCCAGTGGTTCAGTTTGAATGCTTATCAATCCGCTAAGGACTTTAAGAATGGGTATGTAATACTAATTGAAAAATCATCATTCAAGAAAAAATCTGATTATTACTGTAACTGCATTGTGTACAACACTGAATTCCAAGAAATGGCCACCTTGAATTGTCAAAAGCCCCTACTTTCCAAAGCATTAATTACCGATTTTGATAGTCAAGGATATGCTTATGCATTGGGATACGATAACCAAACTGAGGGGGATATGTTATATTGGATAGATTCAACTGGAGTACATAAATTTGAAAAACCGGATAGATTAAGTTTCTTTATGGTTGATGAATATGTATTAAATAGCATTAGGGTATCTAATGGTTATTTTGTGGTAGTCCACGGAAGTCCTGACCCAAAATACTTATACACAACTATTGCAATTATTTATAACCAAAATGGGGATTTTGTTTTTGATATAGAGCAAGCTATGAGAAAGTATGTGGATGAATTTGCAATAATAAGTGCCGTTGTATTAAATGACAGTACTGTTAATTTCTATTTTTATGGTGCAAACGAAAAACTATATGTTTGCACAATGGATTTCAATGGAAATTTCGTCCAATCGCCTATAGAAGTTTAATGAAATAATACAATTTAATACAATAACACCTAACAACGACATATTTCTTTCATCCTAAAATAAAATGCCTTTCTAATTGCTTTTATACAGCTAACCTTAATTATAAAATTAAAAAAGGATTGATTGCCCGTGACAACGTGACCCGGGATAACCCTTTCAAATAACCCTTTCAACCTGATAATTCCATGACGCCAAGGGATTTTAGGTATCGGGAGTGACGAAAGCGATGCAACTTTCTAAAACACATAAACAAGAGTTAAGTCTCCTCAGCGACGACGCATCGCGGCAAGTCCTTGTGGACATGCCGTGTTTTTTCATTCCTACAAAATCTCACGACCTTTCGGGGACCCCATATAGTGATCGGCAAGGCTCTTGCGAGCCTTGCCGATTTTTACGCCCCCGAAGGGGGATTTTCACATCTTCGCGAATTCCCGCGCGGTTCAGTCGATTTCCACCCAATGGAGCACGCCGCCGTAAGAGTTCGCGAGAATCAGGTCGTCGATGCTGACGCGAAGCACGTCGTGCGCCGGGACCGTCGCCTCGTACACGAACGAGCGCTCGTCCCACACGTCGCAAAACGGACGTCCGTCCGCGACCCGAAACCACCACTGACCGTCCTTTTCGACCAGCAGCGAGCGGTCCACCCCGGCGAACGCCGCGTCCGGCGACGGGAAATGGTAGGGCTGCAGGAGCAGTTTCGCGCCGAGAATCTCCGAAGTTTCGTTTCGAATGACGTTCGCAAGCACCCCGTTGTTGCGGGAGAAAAAGCGAACCGTCCGCGGGCGGTCCCCGGCGTTGACGAGCGTGTAATTCGCCCCGTTTTGCATCATCCAGTTGCCGATATTGGACGATTTTCCCTCTCCGTCGTTGGATTCCGTGTCTATCGTGACCTCCCTGCCGTCCTCGGTCACACAGCGGAACACAATCATGTCCGTGCCGACCGCGTGCGGGTTATTGTTCGTGTTGAGCGACGTCAGCCACGAATCCCCCTCGACGCGGAAGTCCCGCACACGGTACCTCGCGTAAGGTCCGGCGACGGAACGGTAATCCGGGTCGCGGCGGACCGTGTACCGCACGGGCAGTCTGCCGGGGCGGGTGTCGTCGTCGAACACCCACGCGATTTCCGCCTCCGCAAGCCCGTTGCACCCGTCGTCGATACCCTTGTATTGCGCCGCGTAGTTCTTGCCGTCGCGGGAAACGACGTACCCCTGTTCGGGCTTGTTCGGGTCGCACTGGGACGGCTCGGTATAGCACCAGAATGTCCCGGTCACTTCCCCGCCGTCCACGCGGAACCGCACGGCGCCGTTGCCGCACTTCCCGGTCAGCAACGGCATATCCGCCGTCGCGCCGGAATAGGAACCGAACGGCAGGTCCCCGCTGGTCCCGCCGAGCACCCAGACGTACGTTCCGGGGGCGAGCACGAACCGCTCGGTCCGCACCGCTTGCGGCTGGTAATCCACATAGTCGCAACCGACGTAAATCGGGTTGAGCGTCCGTCCGTCGGACAGGAAATAGTCCTCCGGCAGGTCGAAACGCAAACCGTAGAAGTCGCACCATTCCCGCTGACCGAGCCATTCCCCGCGCACCTGATTGCCGATGTTTTCGACCGTCACGGTCACGTCGGTTTCCCCGTCGTTGCGCAACTGGTAGCCGAGAAAGAGCGGCACGCCGGTGTGGTTGGAATGTTCGTAGGTGAAGAAACATTCGCCGGTCAGCCCGCGATTGCGGAGAAGCGCCTGCCCGAGGTCGGGCGGGGCGAGCATTTCGGGGTTGTTGGAGTAGATGTAGACGCCCTCGGCGCGCTTGCGGTAGGCGATTTCCGCCGCGGGGGCGGTATGGTCGCCGGGCAGGCGGAAGGCATAGTCGGTTTGGGTGAAACGGTTGCGGAAGGGTTGCCCGTGCAGGTCGCCCGTGGGCTGGGGCGGGAGCATGACCCGCACCTCCTTCGAGCCGTCGGGCAGGGATTTGACCGTGAATTCGCTGTAAGACATAGGGGTGTTCCTTTCATTCTGTATTTATGCGTTAAATCCGTAGTACCATTTTCCGCCGCAACGGACGGCGTAGACGAAGTACGTCCGGCTGAGCCTGCCGTCGATATAGCAGTGGGCGGTCACGAGGGCGAAGGATTCGACCTCCGTCGGGTCCGCCTTGTAGCCGTATTCCGCGAGCAATTCGTCGAAGTCCGCCTGTCCGGGTCCGACGGGTTCGCCGACCTCGCTTTGGAAACGGATGCGACCGGTCTCGCGGAACGCCTCGGCTTGCTCGTAACTCCGTCGGAGCATTTCGCGCAAGTCGTCGAGGTCCATTTCCGTGTTGCCCTTCAGGACGGTCAGTTGGTAATCGGACGCATAGCGCAAAAGCCCGTCCGCGTCCTGCTCAAGCGACGCGCGGAGAAACCCCTCCACGGCGCGTTCCGGCGTACTGTGGAAATGCCAGACCAGCAGTCCGACCGCAAGCGCGAGCAACAGCACGCCGAACGTCAAAAGCGGCCAAAAGCGTTTGCAAACGGTTTTGAAGCGGGACATCGGTCATTCCCCCCGATTCGGTCGACGCCGGAATTCCTGCAGGAACGGGTTGGTCGCGATTTCGTCGGACAGCGTGGTCTTTTCGTCGTGTCCGGGATAGACGGCGTAATCGCCCGGCAGATTGCAGAGCATTCGCAAGGACGCGCGCATATCGTCCGCGTCGCCGCCGAAATCCAGCGTCCCGATCCCGCCGCGAAAGAGCGTGTCGCCGGTGAACAGGTTGTCGCCGAAGAGGTAGCAGACGCTCCCCTTGGTGTGCCCGGGCGACGGCAGGACATAGAAATCAAAGCCCGCCGCCGTGTACTTCCCTTCGCGGTCGAACAGCAGTTCCGCCGGCGCGAAGGGGCGCGGGTCGTACTCGATGACCGGGGAGAAAAAGTCCCGCTCGGTCAGCAGGTGCGCGTCGGCGCGGTGAATGCCGACCGGAATGCGGTCGCTCCGCAAATCGCCGACGGCGAGAATGTGGTCAAAATGCCCGTGGGTCAGCAGGATAAGCCGGCACCGGGCGTCCATGCGGTGCAAGGCGTCCTGAATGAGCGTGAGGTTGTCGCCGGGGTCGATGACGCAGGCGTTTCCGGTCTCCGTGTCCTTGACGACGTAGCAGTTCGTGTTCAGCACGCCCACGACGATGCGTTGAATCTGATAGGCCCCCATTTTTTCAATTCCTTCCTTTTCCGACGGTATAAAACGGCACTTTTCCGGCAATGCTATGAGTGGCGCCGAAAAGTCCGCGTACATATCCTTTGCTTTATTGTACCATGAAGTGAGGGAGATGTAAAGACCTTTTTTATTCTTTTTTTGGAGGGAAACACCATGAGCGAAAAGGAACTCCTCTACCTGCAGGACGCTTTGCAGCACGAGCAATTCCTCAAGACCCAATGCACCGAAACGGCATCCAAACTGACCGACCCGGACCTGAAGAACTTCGTCAGCGGGCTTGCCGCCAGCCACCAGGAAGTTTTTCAGACCCTCTACAACGCCCTGTAAGGCGGAAAGGACGTAACGAAAATGATGGACGACAAGAACCTGATGGAAAGCCTGCTCCTGACGACGAAAGGGGTCGGCGACCTGTACCTGCACGGAACGCTCGAATCCTCGACCGAACGGGTCCGCTGTGCGTTTGACAGTTCGCTGACGCGCTGCCTGCAAATGCAGAAACAAATCTACGACAAGATGACGCAAAAGGGCTGGTATTCCTGCCAAAACGTCGAACAGCAGAAAATCACCCAAGCCCAGCAGAAATTCGCCAACGGCTAAGGGGAACAGAGTTCGGGGGACAAACGCGGTCGCGTCGCGAACCGCGTGCTTCCGCCGTCGACCCGGCATGGGACTGCCTTTCGGCGGTCCCTTTTTCGTTTTTTGATTGCGAGGAATATTGCAGTATACAGAAAGTTCAAAAAAAATAAAGAATCCTCTTGACAAGGCGTCGGATTTATGATACCATGAGGGTGTAGAAATCCAATCGTCGGGAGGAGACTACCGGATGAAAAAAATAGCTTTTTTGGTTCTTGCAATTTTGCTTTGCAGCGTCGTGCTGTCTTCGTGCGCGCAAAAAACCATTCCGCAATCGGAATCCCAAGAGGTTGCGGCGGGCAATTCCGCAAACGAAGGTTCCGTAAGCGTCAAAAACGACGTCACCGAAGCGGAACCGGGTCATGAAATCACAAAGGAATCCGAAGACGGCGGTCAGGGAACGGGCGGCGGTCCGGAAGATTTCGAAAGGTATTACCCCGATGCATTATTTGATTCCTATATTTTGTCCAAAATCGTCACATGGGACGAAATTTATGCCGCCGAGGACGCGTTGCTGTCCGAAAACGCGTATTTTTACAACGAGCAACTGCCGCCGCTTTATTTGATGATTCGTCAACTGCATATCAGCAAAGAGGATTTTGTTCGCGTCAATACCGAAACCAAAGAAATCAATGCGGAACGAAACAGCGAGCAAGACGTCTACAGCGACGCGCAAATCGAATTGCTGTTCGGCAATCACGATATCGAAACGATTCAATCCACCTTGAAACTGGATACGGCATTCCTATACGGAGGCAAATTGTATACGATATACGAGCTTTCGGCATTGGATTCCCCGCAACTCAAAGAAATGGCGAGTAAGGGCGATTTGGATCAATATCTGAACAATCTGCATGTTCTTGCCGAGAACGAGAACCACGCTTCCCGAAAGTTGTTGACCGATAGCGCTGCTGCCATAAAAGCCAAACTGGAAACGTGACAAAAGCAAAAGGAAATCGGCGTATCCGCCTACCGGAATTTTTCGACAAACGGAAGGGATTGCTGTTCGGCGGTCCCTTTTTCGTTTTTTCGATTGTTGGGGATATTGCAGTATGCAAAAACTTCAGGAAAAATAAAAAATTCTCTTGACAGGGCGTCAAATTTATGATACCATGAGGGTGTGGAAATCCGATTCGCCGGAGGGATACATATGAAGAAGAAACTTCTACTCACCGTTCTCTGTGCGGTTCTGGTCGGCGCTTGCGCACTTTCCGGCTGCAAGTCCGCAAATGTTCCGGCTTCCTCGTCGACCGAACCGGAATCGACCGTTCTTTCGTCCGAAACGGCGGGCTCGGAAAGCAGCGCTACCCCCAAAACAGGACGCATGACCCTCGCGGAAGCCAAAGAAATCATTGCGGAATGCGACGATTTCGAGGAAGTCATGGGTTCCTTGGAGGCGAGACAGACCCCCGATTTTGTCGGCGGAAGCGGGGTAACGCTGATTGAGTACTGGCTGAATCGTTCCGGGGACGAAAAGATTTCAATCATTCTGGAACAGGGGCAGGTTTACTACGAGCACGTCGATGCAGACGGGTCCCCGATTGCAGAGTTATTGTACGGGCATGAATGATAAAATGCCGTACCCGCTTGCTACGAGTTCCTCATAAAACGACCCCTGCAGAGCCGCCAAAAGGCTTTGCAGGGGCTTTTCACTGCAATTCCAGTTCGCGCAAGAGCGTTTCGACCTGTTCCCGCCCGCCGGCGTCCTCGCGCAAACAGCGAAGTTCCGACGCGGTGCGGCGCATTCGCCCGTCCGTCACCATCTTCGCCCACCGACGCACCTGCATGACCGGCGTCAGCCATTTGTGCTTTTTCAGCACCGGATACTGGTTCTTGATACTGTCGTACGGCAGGAACAGCCGGTAACGGATGTACCGCCATTTTCCGCCGTTCTTCGTCTGCTGCACCGCGACCATGTTCGCAATGTCGCCGTACATTCCCCCGCGAAGGATATACCGTTCCAGGGCGACCGTCAGTTCCGTGTGCGGTTCGTCCTCCAGCCACACCCGCGCAAGCGCGCCGCACGTTTCCGCGAATTTCAAAAGCCCGCTCTCGGACAGCAGTTTTTTCGTTTTTTCCGTATCCGTCGGCAGGTTCCGGTCCAGCAACCACAAGTCGAGGAACGGGCGCACCCCACAGCCGCCGACCTCGAAATGTTTCGCCATGTGCGCGATATGGTAGAGGTAAAACGCCTCCCCGTCCAGCGCGTACCGCATCCCGCCCGAAACGCTGTGCGCGTGCGTCCAGACGTCCCGCAAGACCTCGCCCGCCTTCCCGCCGCGGTTCTGCTCGAACCCGCGGTAGTGCAGTTCGATGTGAACCCCGCCGACCGTTTGAATCGACACGTCGTGCGGCGTGCGTCCGTGCGGTTTCGCTTGCAGCGCGGGCAAAAGCAGTTCGACGGCGCGGTCGATGTCTGCCTCGTGCAGCATTACGTCGACGTCGCACCCGGTTCGCATCCACGGTTCGGGGTAGAAATCCCGCATCTCCACGCCCTTCAGCGGCAGGAACGGTATTTTCGCCTGTTCCAGCGCGTCGGCAAGGCGGCGGAACTCGTAATCCTGCTGTTCGCACCGCATGAATGCCTTGAGTTTTGCCGTTTCAAAGGCTTTCGCCGTTTCGCCGTGCAATTCCGGCAGAGCGCAAGCGACGAGGTGCGCCAAATCGTACCGCACGGAAAGGCGGAGAATCCCTTGCAGCGCGTCCTCGGTCAGCCGTTCGGTCGTTCCGTCCGGCAGTTCCGCGCCGGTCAGCGCCCGTTTCAAAAGGGACCGCGTCAGCGCCCAAATGTCGGTTTCTTTTTCCATGACGCGTTCCCTCCTTTTGCTTTACCGCACCCGTTCCGCCGCTTGCAGCGCCGCGGCGATTGTTCGGTCCATGTCGTAATACTTGTATTCCGCGAGCCGACCGCCGAACAGGACGTGCGGCTCTTTTTCGGCGAGGGAACGGTACTTCGCGTACAGGGCGTTGTTCTTCTCGTCGTTGACCGGGTAGTACGGCTCGACGCCGAGTTTCCACGGTTCGCTGTACTCGCGGCTGACCACCGTTTTCGGCAGGTCGCGCCCGTTTTCGTCCTTTCCGAACGTGAACCACTTATGCTCGATGATTCGCGTCCACGGCGTTTCCCGGTCGGTATAGTTCACCGCCGCGTTGCCCTGATAGTTCGGCGTGTCCAGCGTTTCGGTTTCAAAGCGCACCGAACGGTATTCCAGCGGACCGAAACGGTAGGCAAAGTACGCGTCGATGGGACCCGTGTAGACGACCGTATGCGCTAAACTGTCCAATTCGGCTTTGTGTGCGAGATAATCGACGTTCAGCCGCACCTCGACGCCATCCAGCATGTTTTCCACCAGTTTCGTGTAGCCGCCGACGGGAATGCCCTGATATTTCGCGTCGAAGTAGTTGTTGTCGAACGTAAAGCGAACCGGCAAGCGTTTGATGATGAACGCCGGAAGGTCCTTGCAGTCCCGTCCCCACTGCTTTTCGGTGTAGCCCTTGACCAGTTTCTCGAAAATGTCTGTCCCGACCAGCGAAATCGCCTGCTCCGCAAGGTTTTTCGGTTCGGTGATCCCGGCGGACTTTCGTTGTTCGTCGATTTTTTTCTTCGCCTCGTCCGGCGTCGTCACGCCCCACATCCTGTTAAACGTGTACATATTGAACGGGAGGGAATACAGTTCGCCCTTGTAGTTCGCGACAGGGCTGTTTGTAAAGCGGTTGAACGCCGCAAAACGGTTTACATAATCCCAAACCATTTCGTCGTTCGTATGGAAGATGTGCGCCCCGTAACGGTGTACGTCGATGCCCTCGACCTTTTCGGTGTACACGTTCCCGCCGATATGCGCCCGCCGGTCCACCGCGAGGACGGTTTTTCCGTTTTCCTTCGCCCGTTGCGCGAACGTCGCGCCGTACAGCCCCGTCCCGACGACAAGGTAGTCGTACTTCATGTTTACGCGCCTCCTTTTTTCAAAGGGATTTATCGTTTTCGCTTTCGCCATGCCCACCGAACGAGTGCCGCGACGGCAAGCACCGGCACACACCCGCACGCGTACCCCGCGATATCCACCCAGATGTCCGTCACCAGCGGTCCGCGCCCGTCGCTGAACAGTTGAATGGTTTCGTCCATCAACGGCACAAACAGCGCGAGCAGGCACAGGTGCAGCGCCTTGTCCTTTCGCGCGGTACCTTTGACCGTGAAAAACAGCCCAAGCGACGCGCCGAGCATCAGAAACTCCGTGAAATGCCCGGCTTTCCGCACCGTGTACTCGGTCATGCCCCGCCCGAGCAGCTTCGTCACGAACCCGCTGATGATTGACGACACCCGCCCCGGCAGGACCGAGTTTCCCCAGATGAACGCGAGGATACACGCGACCCCGACCGCCAGTAGCACGGTCAATATTCGTTTGTGCTTCTGTTTCGGGTCCATATGGTTCCTTTCCGGCATTGAGCTTGGAGCGGTCATCCGCCCCTATGTTATCGGTTTCCGTACATTTTTTCGTAGTAATGCATATATTCCCCGGAAATGATGGTTTCCCACCAGTCGCGGTTTTCGAGGTACCAGTCTATCGTCTTTTGGATACCGTCCTCGAATTTGGTCTCCGGGAGCCACCCGAGTTCGGTGTGGATTTTGGTCGGGTCGATTGCATAGCGCATATCGTGTCCCTTGCGGTCGGTCACATAGGTGATGAGGCTCTCCGGCTTGCCGAGTTTCCGGCAAATCAGTTTCACGATGTCGATATTCCGCATCTCGTTATGCCCGCCGACGTTGTAGACCTCGCCGACGCGACCGTTATGGAGAATCAAATCAATCGCCTTGCAGTGGTCCTCCACATACAGCCAATCGCGGACGTTCTCGCCCTTGCCGTAGACCGGGAGCGGCCTGTCGTGCAGGCAATTCGCAATCATCAGCGGAATCAACTTTTCCGGGAAGTGATAGGGGCCGTAGTTGTTGGAACAGCGGCTGATGGTGACAGGCAGGCCGTAGGTGCGGTGATAGGCAAGCACGAGCAGGTCGGCGGACGCTTTCGACGCGCTGTACGGCGAACTGGTGTGCAACGGCGTGGTTTCGGTGAAAAACAGGTCGGGGCGGTCCAGCGGCAGGTCTCCGTAGACCTCGTCGGTCGAAACCTGGTGGTACCGCGCGACCCCGTACTTCCGGCAGGCGTCCATCAGGGTTTGCGTGCCGAGGATATTGGTTTGCAGGAACACGCCGGGGTCTTCGATGGAGCGGTCCACATGGCTTTCCGCCGCGAAGTTTACCACGACGTCGGGGCGTTCCTCCGCGAAAAGCCTGTTCACCGCCTCGCGGTCACAGATGTCCGCGCGGACGAAACGGAAGTTCGGCGCCTCCATCACGGGCGCAAGCGTGGACAGATTGCCCGCGTAGGTCAGTTTGTCCAGGCAGACGACGCGGTACGTCGGGTGCTTGTCCAGCATATGAAAGACGAAATTGGAGCCGATGAACCCCGCCCCGCCGGTCACGATAACGGTCATGGTTTTTCCTCCTCGACGAGCGAAAGCAGATACTGCCCGTACTCGGTCATTTTCAGTTCTTCTCCGCATTTTTGCAGTTGTTCGCTATCAATAAATCCTTGCCGCCACGCGATTTCCTCGATACAGGATATATAGAATCCCTGCATCTCCTGCACGGTTTGGACGAATCCGCTCGCCTTGTGCATTCCTTTCGGCGAACCGGTATCCAGCCACACCATACCGCGCCCCATCAGCGTCACCTGCAATTCCCCGCGACGCAAATATTCGTTGTTCACCGCCGTGATTTCAATCTCCCCGCGAGCGGACGGTTTGACGTTTTTGGCGATTTCCACGACGTCGTTGTTATAGAAGTAAAGTCCCGGTACGGCGTAGTTGGATTTAGGGTGTTTCGGTTTTTCCTCGATGGAAATCACGCGGTTATCGGCGTCAAACTCCACCACACCGAAGGCCTCCGGCTCTTTTACAGGATAGCCGAAAATCGCCGCACCGTGGGTTTCCGCTTGCTTTTGCGCTTTTTGAAGGACGCTCGTAAAATACTGTCCGTAAAAAACATTATCACCCAAAACCAGACAAACGCTGTCCTCTCCAATGAAGTCGGCGCCGATGATAAAGGCGTCTGCCAAACCTCTGGGGCTTTCCTGCACGGCGTATGTAATTTTTATGCCTATCCTCGAACCATTTCCAAGAAGGTCCTTGTAACTGTCAATATCTTGCGGCGTGGAGATGACGAGTACCTCTCTGATTCCCGCCAAAAGAAGCGTAGAAAGCGGATAATAGATAAGCGGCTTATCGTAAATCGGCAGGAGTTGCTTGGATACGGAAATCGTATTCGGGTACAGACGAGTGCCTTTCCCTCCCGCTAAAATGATTCCCTTCATATTAGATTTCCTTCCTCAACCACTCCGCTGTCTTAAGTATGCTCTCTCTGAAATCCGCCTGACATTCGAATCCTGTGTCACGGTAAAGCGCCTCTGTATCAATATTTTCATAATTCACGCCCGACTTCGCGTCCGGGTAAGTCCCGAACAACAGCGGGCAGTTCGGATTCAGAATATCAGCAATTTTCCTGATGATTTCTCGAAATGTGCCAATTTTCCTGTGTCCCACATAATAACTTTTCATGTTTGTGCCGTGTTCCCCGATGGCATAGAATGCACGAACAATGTCGTCGATGTAAATCATGTCATACAAATTGGTCCCTTCCACGAGTTTGCACGGCGTATTGGTAATTAAATTTTTTATAATCACATTTGGCAAAGACGACGGTGAACGAAAATTTTCGCCATATGCCATTGCGATACGACCTGCACAATAGTCAATTCCGTTATAAAAAGCTATTGTCTTACATATTGCCTCGCTGACCTGCTTAACAGCCGAATATACATAGGTATATCTCGGCTCGAAATAATCGGCTGTAATATATGTGTTCATTTCGTATTCGTTTACACTTCCAGCAAAAACAAATTTTTTGCAACCGATTTTATAGGCGGCCGTTATTGCGTCACAATCCGCAATGGAATTGTTGAGTTGTAGCCTGTAATTTTTAAACGAATCTCCGTATCCTCCCTGACGGGCAAAATGATAAAAAACATCAATATTATCCCGTATCATTTCATGAAGACCGCCATAGCCTGCAAAATCAGCGACTACAGGTATAAAATTTTCCCATGAATCGTGCCGTGCGAGTGCGTTTTCAGAAATATCCACCCCATAGACGAGCACGCCATTTTCAAGTAAAAAATGTGTCAGCGCACCGCCGATAAATCCACCCGCGCCTGTAACAATAGCTTTTTTCATCCGTTTTCACCCACCGTAAAATTAATATCGCTGTCCAAAAGTGTTGGTGCCTTCATATCCTTCGCCGATATGATTGGATTGTCCGTTCCCCAATCAATGCCAATTTCGGGGTCATTGTAAGCTATAGAGCGGTCAAACTCAGGATAATACCACTCGTCCACCTTGTACAGCACCTCACAGTTGTCCGCAAGCGTGATAAATGCATGACCAAATCCGGAGGGAATCCAAATTTGTTTGCGATTTTCCGCCGACAGTTCCACCGCCACCCACCGTTTAAACGTGGGCGAATCACGACGCAAATCAACTGCGTAATCCATCACACGACCGCGCGTACAACGCACGAGTTTGAGTTGCGGTTTCGGATTATTCTGAAAATGAATGCCGCGTATCGTACCCTTTTTAAGTGAAAAGCTGTGGTTGTCCTGCACAAAAACGGTTTCAATGCCATATTGCGCCATCGTTCGCGAAGAATAGGTTTCACAGTAGTAACCTCGATAGTCTTCAAAATAGGTGGGTTCTATGACCTTCACGCCGGGTAATGCAAGTTCCGTGATTTTCAGTGTTGCCATGGTTATTCTCCCTTCTCATTGTCTGCAAGCTTCGCTTGCTTGTGTATTTCTTTATAGTTTTCTTTTTTCTCGTTCCCGTCGAGTACGCACCGGCAAAACCTTTCGATGAATTTGCCGAACGCGTCGTCCGCCGACAGCGTCACGGTTTCTGCTTCATTTCCGACCCTGATATCCGCCGTCGGCACGAAACCGTCCGGCGCGGTCAGGGTACGTCCCGTATACAGACTCCCTTATTGCCCCAGACTTCCAGTTCGCACTTGTAGCCGTTATCCATACCGAATGCGACCTGCGCCGTCACGCCGGCGTCATTGACCAACGCCGCGCTACCGTAAACATCCACCTCAAAACCGTCAACGCCGTTCAGCTGCGAATACACGACCCGCGCGGTTTCTCCGAGCAACATGGAGGCGAGTTTCAGCGTGTACCCGCCGCAATTCAGCAGTGCGCCGCCGCCAAGGGATTTATTGTACCGAAAATCGTTTTCGGCCCGTTGCGGAAAGCCGAACGCAATACGGTAAAGCCTGACTTCGCCGATTTTACTGCTCGCGATGATTTCCCGAATCTCTGCAATCCGCCTGTGGAACGCGAACTAACGCCTTCGCCGGTTTTAAATGCGCGTCAAACGCTCTGCCCACACAGGTGTTTTGAATGGATACATGCACAGTTCTGTTTTGTGTTTCGTTCCATTGCAGCAGTTCTGATGTTTGATGTAAAGACATTTTGTAATCCTGATTTGTTTATAGAAATTCTTTTTGTTTTCTTCTGACCTCCTTCTTTTTCCGTAATTTTATTTTTCAGTAAATCTTTTTAATCGATAGGCAATCTTACGTAATCTTGCAGGTCCACTCGAACCGTTAGAACCTGCCGCTTTCCCGCGATCCGCCGCCTCATTCAAAATCAACAATTCATCGGCACTTAAAATGCGGAATTTCCTGAAATACTTTTTATAGCGGTTGATTCTTTTTTTCCATGTATACGCAAATGAATTTGGAGTGATATGGTCATCACGTTGACAATTGTTAATCATGACATTCGGCACAAAACAAAACGTATCGCCCGGCAAATCTCCTCCGCGTAACGTCATACTTCTTTTAGTAAAATGCGCGTAAAGGAATTCCCGCGTTTCATTCAAATCATTATATCCCATCAGCTTTCCATTTTGCCACGAGAATCCCCATTTGCCCTCTTTTCCAACGCAAAGAAAGTATTTGAACAATTCATGAATATGCGCGAAATCATCATCGATTCTAACTACATCGACCCCAGCCTGCTGATACCGAAGATTCATTCCGTCCTCATCAAAATACCAGCAGTATTCCGTTGAAAAAGCGGTATCATAGTTAAGCGGATGTTCAAAACCTTTCGCATCTTCAAACGGTAGATTACGCAGTCTGTCCGTATTTTTAATTAGCCGAAGGTGAGAATCCTTGCCGATAACTTCTTCGCCGCTCTCGACATACGGTCGGAGATACTTCATGACATCTCCATATATAACATCAAATTCCGAGGTCCCCCAATAGTCATATCCCCGAATAATGTCTTTAAACAATATTCCAAAAAAAACCCGATATTCCGCCGTCTTGTAATAACCTCGATACACTTTGAACCCAAGAATATTGTCCAACTTATTCCAAAATTCTTCCGCGCTCATACATATAAAGTGAATATTCTCATATTTTTTATATTGCGAAATATCGACATTTGTTGGCACAAAAAAATCAATTTCACCGTTACAAGACGCGGATTTCTGCCAATATTCAAACCAAGCCGGGAGCTTGCCTCTGGGTTTGGTGAAATATGGGGCAAACAATGCAATTTTCATAATGTTTCACTCCTCGTTCTGCTCATGCATGTTTTCTTGCGTTTTCTCATTAAGATTCTCGCGTCTTTTTTTCTTCCATCTCGACAACCTCGTCAAATATATGCGATGGAGAAAACCGTCCATCATAACCGTAATCTACCGGGATTCGCTCTTTCACCCATTCCCAATCGATATCCTCCGGCCTTTCAAATACATGCATATATTCCGGATTGTAAAATGGGAAATTGACGGCATTTTTATTATTGGTGAGCAATTTTTTATTATAGCAAACGGCCTCATAATAACGAAAAGACGGCCCAGTTTGTCCCTCCCTCACAACCTCTAAAAGACAATTGCTTTTCTTTGCTTCAGCAACTACTTCAGGATATAACATAGCCTTTTTCATATAGATGATTTCGTTTGAAAATTTCTGGTCTTCTCCTTTTACGCCTACTAGGCGATATCTGCTATGTATTCCCCCGATTGTTTTTGAGCATGCAAAAACATCGTGAAAAGTCTTTAGCCTGCCGCCAACGCCAGCCGCAGTTACATATATATCCCATTCTATATCATCGGGTTTGTCACTCAAAATCATGGAATACATAAGAGAATGAGATATCATATTATGATACTTTACCACATTTTTTGGCTCACTTGTAAATACATAATCCACATTTGCACGAAAGACAATATTTAGTTTTCGTTTTGCAGCGTTTGATTCTCTATGTTCTAGTGGATAGTCAAAAAAAGTAATATACTTTATATGATGGCTTTTTTTCATATCCAAAAGATAGGATGCATCCGTTGCAGGCGTTACACTGGTGAGCAATATATAATACTCCGTATCCTCATCCCAAGCTATCGCATCTAACGGACGCCCCCAAATTTTCTCTCCAAATGGCAATCGAACGACTTTGCTGACCTTAGGGCTAAAATACATTTTATATAGGAATCCCCAAAATGGATTCTTAAGATTTTTTCTAGGTTCCTTAATAAAGAGGACGCGGTCATCTCTCTTGAGATCATCAAATGCCGCCTGATTTTCCTTGCCTTGGAATACTATCGCAACAAATTGTTTTTTCATACGTTCAAATTCCTTTCTATTTGCTTTTCCCCATTTTGCATGTGTGATGTGGCAAACTCCGTCGGTAGATTTGAATAATCTGCCGATTCAAATCGTATTCTATTGACTTTTTTACATCTCATCGTATCCCCCACGAAAGGATAGACTTGGATAATC
Organism: uncultured Clostridia bacterium; assembly: GCA_947626805.1. Classification (GTDB taxonomy): domain Bacteria; phylum Bacillota; class Clostridia; order Oscillospirales; family CAG-382; genus Coliplasma. The sequence continues at coordinate 3,854 of CANQTR010000166.1, read as the reverse complement.
CTGCCATAGCTCTCTTCGTATCTTTTTCAACAATAAAATTTTATTAACGCATTAAACAATTTACGGCATGCGGCTGTAGTCAAAATTTTCGTCGCAATTCAATACGGCATCATAATACGGTTTTAAACCATATCCCACATGGCACTCTATACCACCCACGCCAGCGTCTTTATTTCCTTCTATTATTGTGTAATTTCCATTGCTATCCTTGATGACATCCCATCCGACATAACGCATCCCCGGAAATTTTGCGGCTAACTTTAGCGCAAAATTTTTATACCCCTCCCAATCGGGAATTTTAAATCCTATTATTTGTTTTCCCGTGTTAGGATGGACTAAATAATCGATTCCTTTCCCGTCCCGCGCTGGACTACTGATAATTCCGGTTTTTATGTCAATAACAGCGCACATTCCTCCGCTGGTGAAATTGTCCACAACGCTTGCACCATTTCCCATTCTCAACAACGCCGCTGCAACGTGAGGGACATTATGCCTATCCACCAAGGTAATAATCCTCAACGTATTAATGGAAGCGTTGGAAAAAGAATATATTTCCTCGCATTGCGTGATTTTATCTTCGATTATACACGACTCCTTCCTGCATTGTTCGTACAGAGCGCGCTTCTTTTCTTCTGTATTCACTGTTACACAGTGAACATCTGCTCCTCCATATGCAATTGGAATCTTGGTAAATATCTGTTCCTTTCCCGCAAGAAAATCTCTAAATTTTTCCCACGACGTATTGCCATCTACCACCATCCAGTCTCTATTCAAATATTCCGAAAAAGCCTCATAAAATTTACGCTTATCCGAAAATATCGGCCAAAGCTCTCGCTCTTGAATAGCGTTACGCCACGGATATCTCACATAACGCGACAAGGACTCCTTTCTTGCAATACCACTTTTTCGATATAGTTGTGCCTTGAAATAATCCGTTTTAAGCGACCCGCCATATTTCAAGCGAAACAGCAAAAAATCGAAATAACACCATACAATTTGCCCTTTTGACGGGGGGTAAGGAAGTTGGTACGTAAGTTCTTTTTTAATATCTCTAATGTATTTTCGCGGCTTAAGCAGTACCGCCGCCCCTCCTTTTATACTTACAACTAACTTTTGTACCATCTCAATCCAATCTCCTTATTTGCACCGTTTTGTGCATTTCATTTGTCACAAATTGCAATTTTATTTTGTGACATACGTCTTTATTTGCTGTGTTTTCTGCCGCAAATTCGAGTCGCAAATCCTTTTATAATATTCAACAGATATTTTGTTTCGGGCCTTTTTCTGTAAACAAGCAGAAATACGGCAGGAACGCTCAAACCGCATATAATCACATGAACAATTACAGAAAACCATGTTATATTAGGAAGTATTGCACCGCAAAGTAGATAATCGAACGCGCCAATCAATACCAGCAACAATAGATACCCAATATTTCGCCTGTAATATACCCATACCGATCTATAGTTTTTGAAACTGTATTTATGCAAAATATATGGGTCAAGCAATAAATTTGTGCTAAAATCGGCAATCAATGTTCCGATGATTACACCGTATATTCCCAATTTCTGCACAAGCGCAATCGACACGACCAGATTCACCACTACGCTGATGATCGGTCTAAACCACATTTGTCTGAATGCGCCCGTCGTATTTCGTATATTGCCAAGGTTAGTTTTCAAACCGACAAAGAGTATCTCTATTCCCACCAAAATCGGGAACGGCTGGGCAAGAAGATACCCGTCACCAATCCAGCAGTATATCAACTCATTCGCCACAACACCTACGCCAACGCAAGCTGTTCCGTATAGCATGGCAGTCAAGAAATTCATAGTTTGAAAGAAAGAATAATTTTTTTCAAGCCCTTCCGACGCATACAGATTTCCGATGCTTGCCGTTGACGCCCGATATATGCTACCTACCATATTCGTTATCGTTGTATATATAATAAGATAATTTGAGTAAATCCCTACGATAGCAAGCCCAATAAACGAACTTAAAACAATATTATCCGTTGCTTTTAAAATAACACCGTTTACTTTATATACAACCAATGAGCCAAGGTCCTTGAAGGTATCCTTAACCTCTGCAAAGCCCATTCTGTCTTTTGTCTTCTCGAACGCATAGGGATAATAATGTTTCGCTATTTTTGCATTTACAAAGATTTGAATGACAGTAAACAGAAGGGCAATGACGCTATATGCGATAAAATTGCAAAAGACAACAAGAATAATGATTTGCGTTATATTTTTGACTAAATCAAGAACAAATCCCGCAATATCTAGCAAATATCCCTTTTGGTCAGCGCGAACGATTGCGCCTCTGGACGCCCAAAATAAATAGGAAAATACACTTTGCGCTAAATAAATGAGAAAAATCAGTACTGGATTGACACCCAGTCCTTCAATAGAATCATAATCCTTTATCAAAAAGGGTAACGCGGGGACCAGGCAAAGCCCTAACACTAAAATAGTGGCGCCAACAACCCGATATGCCGTTTCATAGAACTTCATCAGCACACGGACACGCGCTTCATCCCTTTCCGCCAAGGGCTTGTACAGCTTAAAATTGATTGCCGTATCGATGCCAAGCTCCGTAAGGGACAACATGCTCAATATATCCGAAAACAGCCCGTTGATTCCAAGAAACGATTTCCCCAATGTGTATATAAAAACCGTTCTAGTAACAAAACGCACTACGACGGCAAAAAGCTGCCCGCAGATACCGCTGATAAAATTTATGAATGTATTTTTTATTCTTGAGCTTTTGCCCATCCGCTCACTCCCTATGTATCAATGTTTCCCTGTAAGCCTGATATATCACATCGCATTCACGACGCAAACCGTGACGATGAAAAAAGAATTGTATCATCGGATGGTCGTTTGCTTCGACCATAACCCAACCTTTTTCCGTCAACGCAAAATCCCATCCGACCTGTTTTTGCCCCGGAACGACCTTCGCAACTTCTTCAACCAGTCTATTTAATTCATCCCATTTTGGAATATGTGCCCCGAGTATTTGCGCACCCGTATCCGGATGATAAAGATATTTCTCTAACATATGTGTTGTTCCGTAATCACAAACCACACCAGCGTCAAGGTCAATGGGAGCATAAATACCTCCGGCACAAGCGTTGTCCACAGTATTCCCGCCACGACCCATTCTTAACACTGCACAAATTTTTGTAAGTTGGCCTTTATGATAAAACGTCACATACCGTATCGTATTGACTGATTGTGGATGAAACGCGGCCATCTGCGGGTCCTGCTCTATAACTTCTTCAATTATGCTTTTGCCACCGCCGCATATTTCCAAAAAGATTTTCTTTCTTTCTTCCTCGGAATGAACCGTTGCAAGCCTGACATCTTTTCCCTGTCGTCCGTCGTTCGGTTTGATTACAAACCTACTATGCCTAGACGCAAAATCCAGAAAAACAGGCAAATCCCTTTCGTTCTCTACTATAATGAGTTCTCTTTTGAAGTAGGGCATAAAATACTGGTACGTTTTTTCTTTCTGCCTAAAAATTTCATACGTATCGTCTGTTTCAAATGCCTGCCAAAAAGAGGTTAATCTTGGCCTTCCCACAAACATTTTACGACCAGATTCGCTCAATTTATCAAATTGATACACGAAGTATTCGTTTACATCTATAAAATTTCTGTACTTTGCGTAAAGAATATCTTTCGTAAGCCTTTTAATATACCTTTTATTTTCTCTGTGGTCATCCTTTATATAAAGGTCAAAATTTATTTCCAGCTCATTTTTTACTGCAGTTACCCCCCCCCCCGAGCATTTTGTTGTATCTGCTTAAAGCCACAAGCCGAGCCAAAAATGTATGCGCTGAAATGAATTCT
>CANQTR010000165.1 GCA_947626805.1 uncultured Clostridia bacterium | reverse complement strand
GGACACAAGTGGGACGACAACGGCTGGACCGACGTCGAGGGTCAGGAAGCGACCCATACCCACGGCGGCAAGCAGGAACGTTCCTGCCTCAACGGCTGCGGCGAAAAGCAGACCCGCGACACCGCCCCGATTCCCGGTTTCGACTATGTGCTGTCTGCCGACAACGCGGTCGTTTCCGGCGCCGGATACGCGAATTCCTCTCTCGTCGCTGTGACGGTTTCTCTTGAGAGCGCGGGCATCGACGTTCATGCTCTTGGTTTCCGTCTCAACTACGACAAGGATGTCGTGAAGTTTGAAAAGGCCGAATTTGCGGAGGATACGGTGTTCGTTTCTCGGCAGGGCGCAAAAGACAACGGCGGTTACGTCGTCGTCACCGGCTTCACCGCGAACAGCGGTAAGGAAACGACTGACGAGACGATTACCGACGAGACGGTTGTCACCCTTTACTTCCGCATCATCAGTGCCGATGCGACCGGTACGACGTTCAGCATTAGCGACTCCGATGCCAGCGATAAGAACGGCGATGTCGTTGATGCGTCCGTCGACAGCATCGATATTGAAATTCAGAAGTTCCTTGACGGTGACAATGACGGCGAATTCTCGCTTCGCGACATCACCTACGCCGAGAAGATCGTGCTTGGCGAACTGATCAACGGTGAGTTGGTCGAGTACGACGTCACGGTCGACATCGACAAGGACGGCGAGATTACGGTTGCCGATATTCAGGCGATGGTCGACTACTACCTCGGCGAGTTGACCTATGAAGACATCGTCGCCATGGGTGTTGCTGCGGAATAACGTCAGCAATCAAACAGTAAGGAGACGAACATGAGAAAACTGAAATCTGCGTTAGCACTTCTCATTACTCTGTTGCTCCTGTGTCCATCCGTTGCTCCTCTTGCCCTCGCGGCGGAGGAAGCTGACGTGGCCTTTACGATGGAGGGTTCGCCCTCCGTCGTAGGGGCTGGCGATCAAATTAAGATCCCTGTCGTAATGGCGTCAAACAAGAGCGGTATCATCACGGCACGGGCGTTTATCGATTTTGATCCGGAGCAACTTACCTACAAGAGTGTGGACACATCCGAGTCTGATTTTAATCCGAGTTTGCTTTCGGGACGCGGCTTGACCGTTACAAATCCGAAAGCGGGCCGTATTTACTTCACGTTTGGCAATCCGTTGGCAACGCTGGAGGATGATCCGACCGTGATTACCGGTACCGGCGTGATTGCAACGCTTTTATTTACTGTCGCCGAAGATTATGAAGGCGAAATGAATATTAAACTGTCTCTTTCGGAAAAAGACGTTTGGCCGGAAAATCAAACGACTGCCGGTGATGAAATTACGATCAAAGCGATTGATTTCTCCACCCACGAGCACACCTACGACGAAGGTAAGTGGGAATCCGATGAAAACGATCACTGGCAGATTTGCACGGAGTGCGGAAGAGAAAGCGAACACAAGGAGCACGTTCCGGGTCCGGACGCGACCGAAGAAACTGCGCAAACCTGCACGGTTTGCGGACGCGTGCTCGTGGAAAAACTTGGCCACCAGTGCAAACTCCATCTGAACAAAGTGGAGAGAAAGGAACCGACCTGCACCGCAACCGGTAACATCGAGTATTGGGAGTGCAGCGAGGATCACAAGAAGTATCGCGACCAGAATGCCGAAGAGTTTGTTGCGGACGATGCGGTCATTCTCCAGATGATTCCGCACACGCCGAGCGAGCAATGGTATTCGGACGAAACCGACCACTGGCACATCTGCACGGTGTGCAAAGCGGTTCTCGACGAGACCAAGACTTCGCACACGCCGGACGGCGAATGGCACACGGACGGAACCAACCACTGGCACGTCTGCACGGAATGCCAAAAGGAACTCGGCAAGACCGCGCACACGCCGGACAATGAATGGCATTCGGACGAAACGGGTCACTGGCACGTCTGCATGGAATGCGACGAGGTCCTCGGCAAGACCGCGCACAATCCCGGTCCGGACGCGACCGAAGAGAACCCGCAAACCTGCACGGAATGCAACTATGTCATCGTACAGGCACTTGGCCACCAGTGCAAGAACCACCTCGACAAGGTGGAAAGAAAGGAACCGACCTGCACCGCAACCGGTAACATCGAGTATTGGGAGTGCAGGGAAGACCACAAGAAGTATCGCGACCCGAACGCCGAAGAGTTTCTGGAAGACGACGCGGTCATTCTTCAGATGATTCCGCACACGCCGGATAACGAATGGCATTCGGACGAAACCGGTCACTGGCACGTCTGCACGGTGTGCAAGACGGTTCTCGAAGAAACCAAGACATCGCACACGCCGGACGGCGAATGGCACACGGACGAAACCGGCCATTGGCACGTCTGCACGGAATGCCAGAAGGAATTCGGCAAGACCGACCACACGCCGGACGGCGAGTGGCATACGGACGAAAACGACCACTGGCACGTCTGCACGGCGTGCAATGCGGTTCTCGACAAGCACGAGCACACGCCCGGCCCGGAAGCGACCGAGGAAGCTCCGCAAACCTGCACGGATTGCGGCTACGAACTCGCGCCGAAGCTGGAGCCGAAGTACCTACTCGGCGACATCAACAACGACGGTGTTGTCGATTCGACCGATTACCTGTTGCTCAAGCGTGTCATGCTCGGCACCTATAAACTGACCGACGAACAAGCGTTAGCGGCGGATATCAACCAGGACGGCACCGTCGATTCGAGCGATTACCTGTTGCTCAAACGCGTTATGCTCGGCACTTACAAGATTGCCTGAGAGTTTCCAAAAGTTTCTCTCAATCTATCTATCTCTCTCTCTAAAACCTTCCCCGGTCCTCTTCCGGGGGAGGTTTTTTTATCGGGACGGGGCGGTTTCGGGCGAACTGTGCGCCGGCTTTTTCGGATACCAAAAAACGGCAGGGGAAACGTCCCCTGCCGTCGGTGGTTTTGCGGTGCTTACGACTTGCGTTTTTTCAGCGCTTTTTGCGCCGCTTTGATTTCCCGGTCCAGTTCGTCCAATTCCTGCTCCAGCGCGTCGGCAATGTAGTCCCCGGTGATGACGGCGGCGCGAATCAGGGCGACCGTGTTGATGATGGCGTCCTCCACGTCCTGCCCCAGCCCGAGAATCTCCAGATTCCCGGTCCCGTTTTCGTCATACAGGACGACGTCCGGCACGCCGTTTTTGTCCGTGTCGCCGAAGTACAGGTTGAATTCCCCGTCGCCGGTCAGGTCCACCGCGAGCGTGTCGATGTCGCCGTCGCCGGTGGTATCGAGCAATGCGAGGTCAGCCTCTTTATCACCGTCGATGTCGATGAGGATTTCGTTCTTCGGGCTGCGAAGCAGTGTTTTGTGCCAATCGCGGTCGAATCGCATCTTGTTTTTCAGCTTCTTCAGGGTTCCCATAGCAGATTCTCCTTTTTGATGTATTTACAGGGCAGACGCCTTGCTTTTCAGCGGTCGTTCAACGCTCTTTTTCTTATCCTACCACAATTCCGGCAAAAAAGCAATACGTTCGGCGGGATTTTTTGTGTTTTGCGTCCGAAAACGCGAAAAACCCCGATGAAATCGAGGTTTTTCGTGTGTGCATCGTTTTGATGCACTCTTTCTGACATTGAACCGAATGATTGATACAAGGTGCATAATTACAAAAGTAGGTGCAAATACCATGAAATATAATAAAACAGTTGAAAGTTACACATCTTTGTGCTATAATACAAGTGATAAATCATAAAGTATAGCTTACTGTTACAGTAAAGGGGAAACAATATGAATGTTAGCGTAAGTGAAGCTTGGGTTGGAATAAATGAGGCTGCCGCTCATCTTGGCGTAGCACCAGAAACAATAAGAAACTGGATAAAGAAAACTGATATTCCTGCTCGTAAAATCGGGAAACTATGGAAGTTTAAAATCTCCGAATTGGATGAGTGGGTTAAAAGCGGAAAAAGCTCACTTGATTGAAGGAGAGAGAGCATCGCATGAAACGACTGAATTTATCCGATGTCCTAAACTACGACATCAGCATTTTAGATAAAGACTTTGATGATGTTCTATTCAATAAAGCCCGAGAAATCAGGAAACGGGTTGCGTTGCGTTTAATTGCAGATGATATAATCAATAGTTGGTTAGAGATGGATGCCACAAGGGGTATGCTTAATTCCATACTGGAGCGCAATCCATTTGAGAACACAGAAGAAGTTCTTAAGTTCAATATGATGGTGACACAGATTGCGTGTCGCGACGTGCTGAACGATTGTAATCTACCCATAATTGAGCAGATAGGAGTTTATGCAAACATCATCGAGCTTGGAGCGAGAGAATTCATTAGTCCGACAAATGCTGGAACCGTGCTAAAGCATCTTGGTGCCGCAAAGGAGCGCGGCTATTTCTTTACTCCTCCCTCGGTAGCTATACGTATGGTAGGCTTATCATTAGCGAATAATCCTTCTGCAAAAGTGGTGTTCGATCCCGCAACTGGGGCAGGAGTGTTCCTTGCATATCAGATGCTTTTCAATAAGAGCATCGAAGAAGTAGTTGGAATTGAACTTGATAGCCAGACCGCTCAGTTTGCGTTGGACCTTCTGTCCTGCATTAAGAAACGGATTGATCGGGAAATCAGGATCAGTATTCATTGTGGGGATTTCTTTGAAGTTTTTGAATCCTATAAAAACGAGAGCCGATTCGACATAGTAATTATGAATCCCCCTTATGGAAGCATCAAATTCTTGGCGTCAGACTTAACCGATGCAAGCACAATAGCCAATCTCTCATCTCAGGACAGGGATCATTTAGGCGAAAGGCTACGACAATCAACATTGGAATTTTCCTCGAAACTGAGGGCACGATTCAAACCTTATGGTCTTGGAAGGGGAACCCTGGAATACTCAAAACTGTTCATGGCTGCCGCACTTGAATTAGTTAATCAACGCGGAGTTGTTGTTGCCATAACGCCATCATCATGGCTCGGCGATGAAACAAGTTACGAGTTTAGGAAGACGATTTTGGAATCGGGGTTTCTCAGGGAAGTATGGATCATTCCAGAGATAGCGAAACTCTTTAAGGGCGTAAACCAGCCAACTGCAATCACTGTTCTCGGAAAAGAAAAGACGGCTGTTATAATGGTATCAAATCCCGTGATGAGAATGGTTGATGCAGAATGGTCAAGTAGTTCGCTAAATCTTAAATCGGTATTGAGCGTTTCTGGAGAACGAAAGAAGTTTCCCAAGTGCGATGAAGAAGGCCTTAAGATTTTAGTGTTATTACAGAAGAATGGGAAGATTAAGGATATACCAGAATTGGTGAATGCACGGGGAGAGCTTGATTTAACCCAGTATAAGCATTTTATTTCTGCTGAAGACACAGGTCACAGGTTAATTCGCGGAGATCATATACATGGATGGTATCTTGCTGAAGCAAGCGAATCAGACAAAGCAGGCTTCGTTGCATTCGATCAGTTTATGTCCGCAATTTCTGGGAGCGCAAAATCTCAGTATGTACACTCCTCGAGAATTGCAATCCCGCAATGCTCATATTTGCAAAAAAAAGAAAGGATCGAAGCTGCTATTATACCCTCAGATTGTGTGCTGGGGAACTCCTGCAATTTCCTCTCAGTAACAAGTGATGAGAACAGAGATGAGAAGGAATTATACTATTGGCTGGTAATGAATAGTTCTGTAACTGAATGGCAGTTTCGCATTTTCAGTTATAATAATCATATTTCCAACAAGGAAATCGATGAATTATCGTGTGTTAGGTATGATTTGCTTGATGCGGATGCAAAGCTCTTTTTAAGCAGGCTGAAGACATCCAATGGTAGAATTGAAGTTGAAGGAGATGCTTTTATAGCATCTATTGCTGGCCTTTCAGAACCCGAATATCTGTCAATTCTTCGTAGTATAGAGGTTGACAATATCGAGCAGCACCTGATTGAATTCCGCAAGTTCATTAGCGAAGATAAACCAATGGAAATTCCACATCATACGATGCCTTCATTATCTCAACTGGATAAAGAGATGATAAGCTATGTAAAGCCGGGTGGCAACTGGACAAGTATTCCTGAATCGGTTCCTTCAAAACGTTTGGATCAGATTCGAGAAATGGCACGAACCAGGGGGATGGTCAGAACAACGTATTATGGCAGATTAAGATACACCCAGCCTGCATATACTATTTCAACATATTTTAATCGTCCCGGAAATGGAGCAAATATACATCCTTGGGAAGACAGAACCCTATCCTGTAGAGAAGCAGCGCGATTACAGTCATTTCCGGATTCATTTGTTTTTGATGGGAATGAGGCTTCAATAAGAACGCAGATTGGAAACGCTGTTCCGCCTTTACTTGGATATGCCATTGGTATGGCAATAAAGAAAAAAGCGGGAAAAGCCATGCCATTCTGCGATGTCTTTGCTGGTGCTGGCGGTTTGAGCTATGGGCTTGAATTAGCTGGCTTTGAAGGAGTGGCGGCACTTGAAATCAATGCCTCCGCAGCCAGTACATTTGCAAAGAACCACAGTTCCAGCATTCATACTATCGTCGGAGATATCAATGATACATCGGTTCAAGAAGAACTAATTACCTCTGTGGAGGCAGGAATCCCAAAAGAAACAGATTGGGTTCTTGTTGGTGGTCCGCCATGCCAAGGCTTTTCTACCGCTGGTTATCGTGATCCAAATGATATTCGCAATAAACTTGTGGACAGCTATCTCACTATTATTAATCGGCTCCATCCATCAATTGTTGTAATGGAAAATGTTCCCGGCATTCTTAGTATGTCGAAAGGAAAGGTTATTGAAGGAGTTTATTCTGCACTGCTTTCCTTGGGCTATAAAACAGCTATAGATCCTTGGCAGGTAGATGCCGAAAGATATGGAGTTCCGCAAATGCGGAAAAGGGTCGTGATTGTTGCAGCGAAAGACGAGTCAATGCTCCCCCAATATCCTGCTCCGATTTTTAAAAAGTGTATGGGACGGCGGAAAAGTGAAGATATGCAACTGAGTTTTAATGATGAACCATATCCTATTACTGTTGGAGAAGCATTACTTGGATTGCCCGCATTGATGCCAGTTAACGAATTCTATCCCGGTCAGATTGACATTGATAATACTTATAGCAGATGGTGCAAAGGGGAAATATCTGTCGAAAAATTTCTGAAAAAGCGCGGAAACCAATAAACGGCAGATGGCTGGGAACAAACCCAGCCATCTGCCCTATCCTTGTCGTCCAATTTCGGATTTGATTTCTGCCAAACAGTGTTTGGCAAGGATAAGTCCGCGTTTATCAATCAGCGCCCTAAACTTCTTGTCAAATTCAGCACTGTACGCAAAACGATCTCCGAATTCAGGGGCTTCAATCAATTCCTGAATCGCACCATCCTTGTACTCAATTGTATAGGTGTCAGAGCTAATAATTTCCCCCAATACCTGATCCATTTTCGTAAGCTGTCTGCCGGCAAAGATGGATTTTATTGATTCTTTATCTTTTTCCAGGAAATCGTCAACAAAGTGGAGTATGATTGATTTCCTCTGAGAAGTAGTTTTAGCACAGTATTCAAACAATTCTTCAAAAGCAATGCGAACTGACCTTGCTGCCAGACTCCTACTTCCGTTTGAAACAGCAAGTGTCTTCCTGCATTCATCAAAGGTGAGAGTACTTGGATTCAGGCCGATAAACTCAACAGAATAATTGGCAAATTCAGGGCGCAGGTAAGAAAACAAAAACTCATAGTGCCCTAAAGTGGCAATATAGGCAAGCGCCCTTAGATAATAGTCTTGCATTGCCCGCATATAATTGGACAGGATTTTTACTGTATTATCATCCTGTACAGATTCTTTGACGGTGTCCCAAAGAACACGAACTTGCCAACTTGCAACAGTATCGTCCATCCTTTCCTCGTAATCAAGCAGGCTAATTACATTATCAAAAGTGAATCGGCGATTCTTGGCGGAATTGCATCTCCCACATAACGGCTCAAAGAAACCATTCTGCTTGAAGCCGCATGAAAGCGGTCCGACATGATCAGGACTGATTTTTCGGACAGTTTTTCCACAATTGACGCATGTTCCTGATGTAGCACTATTATATAGAGCATCAGCAACTTTCCAATCGCCTTCAGCCCACCACATAAATGCTCTGCGGTCATGATTGTATGTGCGCATATTCTCATCTGATCTTCCGGGATCATTTCCTTTCCGACAGAAAGTACAATAATCGTGAAACCCATCTAAGCGGTGAGGACAATCTCCCATATAGCCAGGACTGAGTTTTGTAGACCGAATATGCTGTGTTCTTGAAAAGAATTCCTCATAGTTTTCCTGGTTAAACAGATTAATATCATCCTTTTTTTCAGGAAAGTCAGACAAGAGAATTCTTCTTACTTGACTTTTTCCAAGATGCTCTACCAATTCCTCTGTTGCTTTATAAATCGGGGTTCCTTTTTCAAATAACTCGCTTCCGAGCAACTTGTTCCACGCCTTCGCATAGTTGGCATTCATATACATATATCCAACATACCGCTCGTTGCCACACACTAAACATACTTTCTTTTTAGTGGGGTGAATCATCCTGGCGGCTACCGTCAGGCGGTCATCCGAGTTTTCGGTTCCCTTTATGCCTAACTCATCAGCTTTCTCAACCCACCACCCAAATCTACCGGGGAAATACTTGTAAAATGAGGTGGTCTTTCCAGAACTGCATTGCCAGTTAATCTTTCCCTCTTCGGCCCGTATAGCTGGTAATCCTTTATAAGCAGGAGAATCCGCAATCATGTTGATGTAGTCAACGTATGCTTGCGGCGGAGCAAATTTGCCTCTTCCATATTTTATTTCTGCCATATCAGAATCCTCCTTTTTGAATGATAATACCAATCAACAAAAAATCGTTGCTTTTCTTTGCCATAAATCCTCCAACTAATACCCAATTATAAGAAGCCCCGAAAGCGGAATGTCGAGGCGGTTACTGGCATACATGGCCTCAAAAAACTTGCAAACCCGGTCAAAATCATTAAATGCTCGGTATTGATTGCGTACAGCAATACACAGCTTATCTACACCGACCATCGTGCAAGCCTCAAAGAAATCTTTCAGGAATTGATAGTTCGCCACAGCTCGTCCGGCTTCAACCTCAATAACATATCCAGCAGAGGCAAGATAACCGTCTGCTTCAAAGGACTTTTCAATTCTTCCGTTAATACCATAAAGCACCGGGACCGCAACAAGGTCATCGCTTTTCTTGCTTTTCTCGACTGAAAAGCCAAGAGCCTCAAGTCCCGGACGGACAGCGGTAAGTACCTCATCGCTTTTAAGCTGATGCGTATACGAGTCAATATTGGCATTGACGTCCTCAAAAGTCTTAACGATCTGATTGGAGACTTCGTCCAGCGATTTATTTTTCGGAAAGTACATCCAGTTAATCATGCTGCTTTTCCTCCGTTCCAGGATCCGGCCGGAGTTCTTCGAGAGATGCATAACCCACATCATTTCTCGAACAGAAGTCTTTGATGTTCTTCATTGCGGTCAGATTGGGCTTTGTCTTGCCGCTTTCCCAGCGATTAACTGTAGAAAAAGCCACATTTAT
>CANQTR010000164.1 GCA_947626805.1 uncultured Clostridia bacterium | reverse complement strand
AGCGGGGTCTGCCGACCGCCGCCGCCGTTTCCACCCGGAACGAACGTCGGTGCGCCGTTGTTGTTCACAACCGTGCCACTTGGGGTCCCGTAGACGGAATACTTGTAACCCACAGAATCGGGAACCTCAGTATCCCCGCCGGAAAAGTGGTCCCAAGGGCTATCCATCATCTGCTGTTTCGTTTCAAAAAGTATTAATTCCATCTGAGGAGTAATATATTTTTTCATTTCCGCTCCTCCAATATCTTAAGCGTTACCCAATCCGAATTTTACAATTTTACTCTTGAACAAGCATTCCTCACCGTTTATAGTTAGAATAACCCATGCAAATGCTTCACGCGTACAATTGTCCTTCGTTTTTGTACTATGTCCGACGCTGACCGTGAACACACCGCCATCTTTCACGCTAGTATCTTCACCATGTTCGCCCGACTGCATCTTGACGTAAAGGGCTTGTTTGGTGCTGTCAAAATAAACATATTTTTTATATTCGCCACCGTCAAACGTATGCGCGTTGCAGGTATTATAAACGTTTTCAACTGCATCATGGTTTCCGTAAACAATCCCATAAGCCTTAACCGAAACACCCGCATTGTAGTCTTCATCACCCACTATAAGATTCGTACTAATCGTCGCATTCATCTTATCTACGTTGCGGTCCGTATGAGTGGCAGAAAATACAATCTTAAAGAATGCATTGTCTTCAGAATGATTAACGCTTACATCAACAGCCCACGTTCCGCGAACCGTGACATTCACGTCATCGTCGCCATAATTACGAATTTCAAACTTGCCTTCTTCATTATGCTCAATGCGACCGCCACCGTTTGAAACAACCGTCCATTCTGTAATGATAAACCCTTTGCGTGTCGGCGTTTCCAATTCTAAGGTATAGCAATCGTGGACAGTATCTTGGCAAAGGTGCGGCGTTTCAACAGAAGCAAGCGTTACCGCCTCAGCATCAGCATACTGATATGTTTTTTTGACACCCGCTGTTGTCAAGATATCTTCCCCAAGTCTTCCGCCTACCGCCTGATATGTAACGGTAAACGTAATCGGCGCGGTGGTGATTGTAACTGCTACCGGACCTCTGACGTTTTGAATCGTGTACGTCTTGCCCGCGCTTGTAATCGAGCAAGCAGCTTCATTACTTGTTGCTGTGACGCCTTTCAAACGGTAACCGGGTTTGACAGTAACAGTGAAGGTATAACTTGAACCCCAATCGGCTTTTTTTTCAAAATTTGTTTCGTATCCTTTTTTTGAACCATCGTCAGACACATCTGAAACGTCAAACTGTTTCAAGCCGACTTCGCAATCAAGTTCAAGATTGACGTTGCCCTTGACCGTAATCGTACAGGTAGCTATGCCATCTTTTGCGTTCCCGTTAGTCCAACTCGTTCCAGAACCCGAAATAGTTTGGAAGAAACTCGAGAAAGTTTTTCCGTCTTTAATCTCATAGCCTTCCTGAATACTTACCGTGACAGTCACTGTCGTATTGTACGTCGCGGACGTAGCAGAAACCGAGACCGTCCAACCAGTTCCCATGGGGGTGTAGCCAATCGTGTAAGTGTCCGGCTTGACATTCTCAACACGAATCACAGTATTATCCCTCACGGTAAAGGAATAGGTATTGCCTTCAGTGGGAGAAAGAACCTGTGTATTAGCATACACCGTGACATCGGAATTCTTGTAGCCATCATTTAATTCCAGTACGAATGAAACGACTGTTCCATGGGGCACGCTATCCCAATTTTCTGATAAATTGCTATTTTGCTTTTTATCCGTTATTGTGTAAGTATTGGCACTCGGAAAAGTAACTTTATACGTTTTCTTTTGCGCATCTCCAATGGTGATAGTTGTGTCGTTAGTAAGGTTCCGAAGCGTATACATTCTTGTCGAGCCGTTTTCTACATAGGAAACATCCGTCCCATCTTTTTTGACTGTCGGGAAATCGTATCCGTCTTTAACGCCGATATTAAACGTATAATTGCTGTCATACGGAACATCCGCTTCCAATGCGTGAATGTCCGAATTCCAGCCGTCACCGCCAATTTTAGTAAAGGTTAATTTGACAGTTCTTTCTGTTGTGCCAAGTTGAATGACAATGTTCTCATTAATTCCCGAAACAGTAAAATTATATGTTTTACCGCTAGATGTATTTAATTGAAAAGTAGCAGAGGAAGTGGTGCCATCGCTCTTAGATATACTCACAGTTGGCATTATTTTATCGGAATTGACTGTAACAGAAAATTCAAGCGACGCGTTTCCATCGCTTTGCACTTTCACAGTATCGCCGTCATTAATTTTGTCACTACCAACGTATACCCTACTACCGGTTGCCGTCTGCCCCGTGAACTCAACGGTATGCACCTTTTCCATACCAATTGTCAACGTACTACCGTTGAGGGAACTTACAGGAATTCGGAATTGCTCGCTACTAACAGAAGCATACGTTTTTTCCCCACCATCAACCTCATAATATACTCTCACAGAATCGGTGATTGGATCAAACGTTAAGGGGTCGCAAATAATAAACGATAAGATCTTACCCGGAATTGTAGCGTTACTGAACGTCACTTGGTGGCTCTCTTCCTTTTGACTGACGTCCACGTTTCCGGAAATACTACCCCACGTATCTTGTCCGCCAGTCAATTCGCTTATAAACGCAAGGTTGTCTGCCGAATCGGCGTACTGCCATTCATTGGTACTGGCATCATAAACATCTTTGAACACTATGGTCGTCGGTTTTGCCGCCCCCACCGGCAGGACGGGCATGAAAATAAAGAGCACGGCGACCGCTAAAAACGCCGCCAAAAACCTTGCCGGGGAACGCGTTTTGCTGTAGGAACTGCTTTCCATAACTTGTTTCCTCCTATTTTCGGGTCTGCCGCGGTCGTATTTTTCCCGCTCGCCGCTCTCTAATCGGTCGAACGCGAAACCACGGCAGAATATTTTTTTACATTGCCATTATAGCACTGTGCGCACGCTTTGTCAAGAGGGTTTTTCACAAAATTGTTTCAATTTTTTCGATTCCGCGCCGCCATTTTTTGGTATGTTCGCCTTTTTTAACGAAAACATATTGACAAACGCGCGGAAATGTGTTATAGTAAAGACAAGAGAAGCGCGCCGCTTTTCAGCCGCTTCGCGGCGGCCTCCCCTCCGTGGCCAGAACTAGCCGACTACTTTGGGCGAGTTGCGGCTAGTTCTTTTTTGCGAAACCCCTTGACAAACGCGCGGAAATGTGTTATAGTAAAGACAAGAGAAGCGCACCGCTTTGCGGTCGCCTCCCCTCCATAATCGGAACTAACCGACTACTTTGCGAGAGCCGCGGTTAGTTCTTTTTATTGCCGTGATTATCGTTGTGGAAACGAAAAATCACGTCAACGATAAGTACAATCATGCTTGTTAACCCGATAAGGTCCGCAAGAGTCAAATACATACCGCATCACCCCCTTCTTGATTTCTCGCAAAGGAGGCTCATTTGTAAGAATACCTCCTTTGCCAATTGCAGTTGCAATCGGAGGGGAGGCACGGGAACGGGATTGCTCCCGCCCCACTTACCGCAAAACCGTTTTGGTGCGCTTCTCTATCGACAATATACCACACTTTTCCCCCGCTGTCAAGGGGTTTTTTGTTTTGGCGCGCAAAAAGGACGGTTCGAACGAACCGTCCTTTTTTTCGTATGCGGAACCGGATTTACTCCGCGGGGGTTTCCGCGGGGGTTTCCGTCGACGCGGGGGCCTCGTCCTTCGGCGTGTCCTCCGGCTTCGGAGCCTTTTCGGCCTTCTTCGCTGCCTTTTCGGCTTTCTTCGCGGCTTTCGCGTCCGCCTTTTCGTCCTTCTTTTCCTTCTTCGGGGCGTAGTAGCTTTCGGCGTCGACCAGTTCGATGAGCGCCATTTCCGCGCCGTCCCCGCGACGGGGGCCCAGTTTCAGGACGCGCGTATAGCCGCCGTTCCGCCCTTCGTACAGCGGCGCGACGAACGTGAACAGTTTGTAAACCGCCTCCTCCTTTTTGAGGAACGCGAGCGCCTGGCGGCGGGAAGCCAACGTGTTCTGTTTGCCGAGCGTGACCATTTTATCGGCCAGGGCGCTGACTTCCTTCGCACGGGTATACGTCGTTTCGATGCGGCCCGTTTCCAGCAGGAACGTGACCATGCCTTTGAGCATCGCCATCCTGTGGGACGTGGGTCTGCCTAACTTTCTTGTTCCGGGCATTTCTCTCTGCCTCCTTACTTACACAAAATTAATCTTCGGGCTTTCTGAAGGCGAGCCCAAGCGACTGCAACTTCAGAATGACCTCCTCCAGGGACTTCTTTCCGAGGTTGCGGACCTTAATCATCTCGTCCTCGGTCTTGCTGATGAGGTCCTCCACGGTGTCGATGTTCGCACGTTTCAAGCAGTTGAAACTACGGACGGACAGGTCGAGTTCCTCGATGGTCATTTCGAGCACTTTGCCTTTTTTGGTTTCCTCGCGTTCGACGAGGATTTCCGTGTCCTTCGTGCCGTCGGACAGGTCGACGAACAGGTTGAGGTGTTCGTTGAGGATTTTCGCGGCGAGCGAAACGGCCTCTTTCGCGTCAATCGTGCCGTTCGTCGTGACTTCGAGCTGCAGGCGGTCGTAGTCGGTGACGTTGCCGACGCGGGTGTTGGAAACCGTGTAGCTCGCGGCGTAGACCGGCGTGTAGTTGGAATCCGTATAAATCACGCCGATGACGGGGTTTTCCACCATTTCCTTGTTGCGTTCCGCGGAAACGTAGCCGCGCCCGTGTTCGAACGTGATTTGCATGAAGAACGACGCACCCGGTTCGACCGTCGCGATGTGGTGGTCGGGGTTGAGGATTTCGACGTCGGAATCCGGCTGAATGTCGCCCGCCTTGACGTCCCCGCCGTGGGATTCGAGCAGGACGGTCTTCGGTTCGGCACAGTGCAGTTTCGCGACGATGCCCTTGACGTTGAGCACGATTTCCGGCACGTCCTCGCGGACGCCCGCAATCGCGCTCAGTTCGTGCAGCACGCCGTCGATTTTGACGCTGGACGCCGCCACACCGGGCAGCGAGCTGATCAGCACGCGGCGCATGGCGTTTCCGAGCGTCATGCCGTAGCCGCGTTCAAGCGGTTCGACGACGAACACGCCGTGCTTGCCGTCCGCGCTGACGTCGGCCGTAACGATATTCGGTCTTTCGATCTCGATCATGAATGAACTTCTCCTTTCTCGTGATACATACGGAGCGACCGTTCAGGCCGCCGCACACCTTACTTGGAGTACAACTCGACGATCAGATGCTCTTCGAACGGGAAATCGATGTCCGCGCGGGTCGGCAGAGCGTTCACCGTCGCACTGACCGGTTCGGTCGCGACCGTCAGCCAGGCAGGAACGGGCCTGCCGCCAATATTCTCGATAAGCGATTTAATCTTTTCGGACCCCTTGTTGGATTTGCTGTCCTTGAGCGCGATGACGTCGCCTTGGCGGACGAGCTGGGAGGGGATATTGACCTTTTTCCCGTTGACGGTGAAATGACCGTGCAGGACGAGCTGGCGCGCTTCCTTGCGGCTGTTCGCCATGCCCATGCGGTAAACCACGTTGTCCAGCCGGCGCTCAATCATCACCAGCAGGTTTTCACCCGTCTGACCCGGTTGGCGGTCGGCCTTTTCAAAGTAGTTCTTAAATTGCTTCTCCAGAATACCGTAATAGCGCTTCGCCTTCTGCTTCTCGCGGAGCTGGAGGGTATATTCCTTCGGACGGCGGCGGGAAATGTTCGCGCCATGCTGTCCGGGCGCCTGCCCTCTACGGGAATACGGACATTTGTCGCTCGTGCATTTGTCGCCTTTCAGATAGAGCTTCACGCCCTCCCGACGGCAAAGTCTGCACGACGGTCCAGTGTATCTTGCCATGTGTTAACCTCCTTTTCGTTTAGACACGACGTCTTTTGGGCGGTCTGCACCCGTTGTGCGGGATCGGCGTCACGTCCTTAATCATCGTGATTTCCAGCCCGGCGACCTGCAAAGCGCGAATCGCGGACTCTCTGCCCTGTCCGGGGCCTTTGACGAACACCTGCACGGTCCGAAGTCCGTGCTCCATTGCGGCCTTCGCCGCCGTTTCCGCGGCCATTTGCGCGGCAAACGGGGTGGACTTCCGCGAACCGCGGTAGCCGAGCTCGCCGGCGGACGCCCACGAAATCGCATTGCCTTGCGTATCCGTGATCGTCACGATGGTGTTGTTGAAACTGGACTGGATATGTGCCGCGCCACGTTCGATGTGCTTCTTTTCGCGGCGCTTCTTGGTGGCCGTTTTCTTTGTGACCTTTGCCATGGATTGACTGCCCTCCTTTTACTTCTTCTTGTTGGCGATGGTCTTGACCGGACCTTTTCTGGTTCTCGCGTTGGTCTTGGTGCGCTGTCCGCGGACCGGGAGGCCCTTGCGGTGCCGCTGGCCGCGATAGCAGTCGATTTCAACCATGCGCTTGATGTTCAGACCCACCTCACGGCGGAGGTCGCCTTCGACGACGTAGTTGTTTTCGATGCAGTCACGGAGTTTTGCGATGTCGGATTCACTCAAATCCTTCACGCGGGTGTCGGGATTGATACCGGTCTGCTTGAGAATCTCGTTGGAGCGGCTCCTGCCGATTCCGTAGATGTAGCAAAGCCCGATCTCGACCCGTTTCGCGTTGGGAATATCAACACCTGAAATACGTGCCATTCTCTACCTTGTTCCTTTCTCTGTATGGTCGTGTTTTTTTCGTAAATAAACAAGCAAAATACCGCTTTCCTACCGCGCGGCGCCTTCCCTGGCACCGGTAACGACCCGGAATTTGTACCGACGTTGCGGAATTCCCGCGAACGCCGCCCAGCAAAAGCCGGGTGCCGGTAACGATCCGGAATTTGTACCGACGCGGTGGAGTGCAGTGGAATTTGACCGTTTTCGGCGGAGCCGAAATGTCAGGCGTTGTTTGCCTGACAAGGTCAAACTTCCCGCAAGCATTGCTTGCGGCAAACCTTCCCGTCTGCATTGCCGTTCAGGCAATGCGGACAGTTAGCCCTGCTTTTGCTTGTGCTTGGGGTTCTCGCAGATTACCATAACCTTGCCTTTTCTCTTGATAATCTTGCACTTATCGCAGATTTTCTTCACCGAGGGTTTGACTTTCATGTGGGACACCTATCCTTTCTGAAACCAATCATTTCTGCCTTTCGCACGTCCCCCGCGCGCTATTTCGCGCGGAACGTGATTCTGCCCTGTGTCAGGTCGTAAACCGAAACCTCGACCTTCACCCGGTCGCCCGGAAGGATTCGGATATAGTTCATCCGCATCTTGCCGGAAATGTGTGCCGTCACCATATGCCCGTTCGTCAGCTTCACACGGAACACCGTGTTCGGCAGGACCTCGACCACCGTGCCTTCACA
>CANQTR010000163.1 GCA_947626805.1 uncultured Clostridia bacterium | reverse complement strand
CCCGCCCAAATGACCAGCGAGGAAAGCAGGATGATGGTCCCGGCTTTCTTGATGAAGGACCAGCACCGCTCCCACATGGACCGAAACAGGTTCGAAACCGTCGGCCAGTGGTACGCGGGCAGTTCCATGACGAACGGCGCCGGGTCGCCGGAGAACGGGCGCGTCTTCTTGAGCATGACGCCGGAAACGATGATGGCCGCCGCGCCGACGAAGTACGCCGAGGGCGCGACCCACCACGCGCGGCCGAACAGCGCCGACGCGATGAGCGCGATAATCGGCAGTTTCGCGCCGCACGGAATGAACGTCGTCGTCATGATAGTCATGCGGCGGTCCCGCTCGTTTTCGATGGTCCGCGACGCCATGATGCCCGGCACGCCGCAGCCGGTGCCGATGAGCATCGGGATAAAGGACTTGCCGGACAGCCCGAACTTGCGGAAAATCCGGTCCATGACGAACGCGATTCGCGCCATATACCCGCAGGATTCCAAAAACGCGAGGAACAGGAACAGCACGACCATTTGCGGCACGAAACCGAGTACCGCGCCGACGCCGCCGATGATCCCGTCCAAAAGCAGGCTGTTGAGCCATGCGGGCGTGCCGGCCGCGTCAAGTCCGCGCTCGACCAGCGCCGGGATACCCGGCACCCAAATCGGATACTCCTCCGGCGCGGGGACGCCCTCGACGTCCTCGCCGAGCGCCGCGTCGTAGATGCCGGAAATGTCGAATCCCGCCTCCGCGAGCGCGTCCGCGTAGGAACCGTACGCCTCGTCGAACGCGGCGAAATTGCCGTCCTCGATTGCGCCCTGCAGGTCCTCCGCGCCGACGACCCCCGCCGTTGCGGCGTCGTTCACGAGCGTCCGCATGTCGTCCGTCCAAAGGTTCTCCTCCGCATACGCGTTCATCGCGTCGTCGTAATCGTCGGACCCGATACCGAACAGGTGCCAGCCGTCGCCGAACACCCCGTCGTTCGCCCAATCCGTCGCGAACGAACCGACCGTCGAAACGGAAATATAGTAGACGAGGAACATAATGACCGCGAAAATCGGCAGGGCCGCGAACCGGTTGGTGACGATCCGGTCGATTTTGTCCGACACCGTCAGCCTGCCGGCGCTCCGTTTCCGGTAGCACGCCTTGATGACCGACGCGATGTAGAGATAGCGCTCGTTGGTGATAATGCTTTCCGCGTCGTCGTCAAGTTCCTCCTCCGCCGCCTTGATGTCGGATTCGATGTGCGCGAGCGTCGCCTCCGGCAGATTCAGCCGTTCGAGCACCTTTTCGTCCCGCTCGAAAATTTTGATTGCGTACCAGCGTTGCTGTTCCTCTGGCATGGTATGCACGGCGGCTTCCTCGATATGCGCGATAGCGTGCTCGACGGCGCCGGAAAACGTGTGGTGCGGGACGGTTTTCGTGTTCGCGGCCGCGTGAATGGCGGCTTCCGCCGCTTCCGTCAGCCCCGTGCCCTTCAGCGCCGAAATACAGACGACCTTACAGCCGAGTTGACGGGACAGCTCCTCCGTGTCGATACGGTCGCCGTTCTTTTCGACGACGTCCATCATGTTGACCGCGATGACGACCGGGATTCCCAGTTCGGTCAGTTGCGTCGTCAGGTACAGGTTCCGTTCGAGGTTCGTGCCGTCGATGATGTTGAGGATAACGTCCGGCCGCTCGCCGACGAGATAATTCCGCGCGACGACCTCCTCAAGCGTGTAAGGCGACAGCGAATAGATGCCCGGCAGGTCCGTGACCGTCACGCCGTCGTGCTTCTTGAGTTTGCCTTCCTTCTTTTCCACCGTCACGCCCGGCCAGTTGCCGACGAACTGGTTCGAGCCGGTCAGCGCGTTGAACAGCGTCGTTTTGCCGCAGTTCGGGTTGCCCGCGAGGGCGATTCGCAATTCCATATGCCTTCCTCTCTTTCCTGCTTCCGGCGGCGTTAGCGCTTGCTAACCAGCCGCCCGAAAATCGCCGGGACAGTCCGTCCCGGAACTTTTGCCGAGCCTTATTCGACCTCAATCATTTCCGCGTCCGCTTTCCGCAAGGATAACTCATACCCCCGCACGGTCACTTCGATGGGGTCCCCCAGCGGCGCGACCTTACGAACGTGAACCTCCACGCCCCGCGTGATGCCCATGTCCATAATGCGGCGCTTCACCGCGCCCTCTCCGTGCAACCGGACGACGCGGACCGTTTCCCCAATCGAAACCTCTCTGAGCGTTTTCATCTGCCGTTTCCCTCCTGTTTCTCTTCAGACCATGATTTTTCGGGCCATCTGCTCGCTGATTGCGATACGGGATTCCTTGACGTTGACGATGACGTTCCCGCCAATCGTGTTGATGACGGTCACGCTCCCGCCGACGACGAATCCGAGCGTTTCCAGATGTTTCTTGACCTCCGGGCTCCCGCCCACCTTTTTGATAATCAGTTCCTCGCCGACCGTGGCGAATATCAGCGGCATCATACTCCGATTGTTTTCCGTGCTTTCCTCAAGAGTGAGTTAGTCCTCGCTAACTACTAATACTATACTCCATTCGCGTGCGTTTGTCAAGGGGATTTTCGAAAAAATCTGTGATTTGTGAGATATGCACAG
>CANQTR010000162.1 GCA_947626805.1 uncultured Clostridia bacterium | reverse complement strand
TGCGACGCGAACGGACTGTGCGGGCAGGACGTGTGGTTCGTCGGGGACCAACTGCACGATTGGGAAACGGCGCAAGCGTGCGGGGCGTCCTGCCTGCTGCTCCCGACGGGACACCAGAGCGAAGAAACCCTTCGCTCCGCCGGACCCTGCTTCTGCCCGACCCTCGCCGCCGTCCCGTCGCGGATTTTGGGGGCGGGAGAAAAGCGAAATTTGCGGAAAAACGATTGACAAACCGAAAAAAATCTGCTATACTAATACGGATTTTGCGTGAATACACGGAAAGGATATACATACGATGCTGACAGCGATTGCGGGAACCAATTGGGGGGACGAAGGGAAGGGACGAATGGTCGACCTGCTCTCCAAAGAATACGACGTCGTCGTGCGCTATCAGGGCGGCAACAACGCCGGGCACACCGTCATCAACGACCGGGGGGAGTTCATTCTGAATCTGCTCCCGTCCGGCATTTTGCGGGAGGACGTCGTCAACGTGCTGGGCAACGGCATGGTCGTCGATATCCGTCACCTGTGCGAGGAGATGGACCACCTGCTCTCCCGCGGGGTCAAAATCACCCCGGACAACCTGAAAATCAGCGACCGCGCGGTGATTTGTATGCCCTACCATGTGCTGCAGGATTGCGCCGAGGAAGGGCGGCTGGCGGATAAGAAATTCGGCTCGACCCGCCGCGGCATCGCTCCGGTCTACGCCGATAAATACTTCAAAAAAGCCATTCGCATGGTGGATTTGTTCGAACTGGATACGCCCGCCTTCCGCGAGCACCTCGCCGACGTCCTCGCGTGGAAGGACCTGACGCTCGAAAAGGGCTACGGCGAAGAAAAACAGTCGTTCGACGCCATGTACGCGCACCTCAGGACCTACGGCAAACGGATCAAACCCTTCGTTTGCGATACCGGACTTTACCTCGACCAAGCCGAAAAGGCGGGGAAGAAGGTCCTGCTTGAGGCGCAGCTCGGCGCGTTGCGGGACGTGGACTTCGGGATCTACCCGTTCACGTCCTCGTCGAACACGATTGCCGCCTACGGGCCGGTCGGCGCGGGTATCCCGAACCATAAACTCGACCTCGTTGTCGGCATTATGAAGGCGTACTCCTCTTGCGTCGGCGAAGGACCGTTCACTTGCGAACTGTTCGGTGAGGAAGGCGATAAACTCCGCGAGGTCGGTCATGAATACGGCGCCGCGACCGGTCGTCCGCGCCGGGTCGGCGGATTCGACGTGCTCGCGTCGCGGTACGGCGCGCGTATGCAGGGGGCGGACGTTATCGCCCTGACCAAACTCGATACGCTGTCCTACCTCGACCGCATCCCGGTTTGCGTCGCGTATGAGCGGAACGGCGTCCGGCTGACCGAATTCCCGGCGAGTATCAACGCGCTCAACGAGGCAAAACCGGTCTACGAATACCTCGACGGCTGGAAGTGCGAAATTTCCGACTGCCGTCGGTTTGAGGACCTGCCCGCGAAGGCGCAGGCGTACGTCCGGTATATCGAACGGGCGGTCGAAACGCCGGTGAAGTACGTTTCCGTCGGCGCGAAACGCGAGCAGTATATCGAACTCTGACGCGGGAAAGGCAATTATCATGTCGCACGAAACTTACGAAAGCCCGTTCGCGGGCAGATACGCCTCGAAGGAGATGCAGGGCATCTTTTCGTCGCAGAACCGCTATTCCACCTGGCGCAAACTGTGGGTCGCGCTGGCGCGGGCGGAGCATGAACTCGGTCTTTCGGTCACGCAGGAGCAGGTCGACGAACTCGCCGCCCATACCGACGACATCGACTTCGCCCGCGTCGCGGAAATCGAGGCGGAAAAGCGGCACGACGTCATGGCGCATAACATCGCTTACGGCGAAGTCGCGC
This sequence comes from uncultured Clostridia bacterium, assembly GCA_947626805.1. Classification (GTDB taxonomy): domain Bacteria; phylum Bacillota; class Clostridia; order Oscillospirales; family CAG-382; genus Coliplasma. The sequence continues at coordinate 718 of CANQTR010000162.1, read as the reverse complement.
CCGGCGCCGCCGGAATCATTCACCTCGGCGCGACCAGTTGCTACATCACGGACAACGCCGAAATCATCCTCATGCGGCAGGCGTTCGACCTGTTGCGGCGCAAACTGCTCGCGGTCATCAAGAACCTCGCCGACTTCGCGGAGGCGTACTGTGAACTGCCATGCCTCGCGTATACCCACGGGCAGAACGCCCAGCCGACGACGGTCGGGAAGCGGGCGTCCCTGTGGCTGCAGGATTTCGTGATTGATTACGCCGACCTGACCTACGTCAACGACGGTTTGCGCCTGCTCGGCAACAAGGGCGCGACCGGAACGCAGGCGTCCTTCTTGCGCCTGTTCAACGGCGATGAAGAGAAGGTCCTGCAACTCGAAAAACGGATCGCCGAACTGTTCGGGTTCGCCGACGTGTTCGACGTTTCCGGGCAGACGTATACCCGCAAGGAGGATATGCGTATCCTCAACGTTTTGGCGGGCATCGCGCAAAGCGCCTATAAGTTCGCGCAGGATATGCGCTTGCTGCAAAGTTTCGGCGAACTGGAGGAACCGTTCAACAGCAAGCAAATCGGCTCGTCCGCCATGGCGTATAAGCGCAATCCGATGCGTTGCGAGCGAATCGACTCGATTGCCCGGTTCGTGCTGTGCAACGCGATGAACGGGGCGATGACCGCCTCGACCCAGTGGCTGGAGCGTTCGCTGGACGATTCGGCGAACCGCCGCGT
>CANQTR010000161.1 GCA_947626805.1 uncultured Clostridia bacterium | reverse complement strand
CTTTTGCTGAACCTCGATTCGGAGGACGAAGGCGTGCTGACCGTATCCTGCGCCGGCGGCGCGACGGCGAAGCTGACCCTGCCGTCCGCGCGGGAAAAGCGGAACGGGACGGTCTGGACGGTCCGTATCGACGGGCTGACCGGCGGACATTCCGGCGCGGAAATCCATAAGGGCCGCGCGAACGCCGGGGTTTTGGCCGGGGAACTGCTGTGCGCCTGCGGGGCGGGGCTGGTCGACGTCGAGGGCGGGAGCGCGGACAACGCGATTCTGTCCGGCTGTACGCTGACGCTTTGCGGCGACGGGGTCGCGGAGGCGGCGCGCAATTGCGAAGCCCGGTTCCGCGAACGCTATCCGGCGGAGGAGATCCGCGTTCGCGCGGAAAAGACCGGAAAAACCGCCGCGGACGTGCTGACCCTGCCGCTCGGCGAGTTCCTCGGTCGCGCGCCCTACGGCGTGCAGGCGATGAGCCGGGAGATAGACGGGCTGGTGCAGACCTCCCTCAACCTCGGCATTCTGCGGACGGACGGGGACCGGGTCCTGCTGACCTATTCGGTGCGGAGTTCGGTCGAGCGGGAAAAGGACGCGCTTTGCGGGACGCTTTCCGCCCTCGCGGCGGCATACGGCGGTTCCTGCGAGCTTTCCGGGACGTATCCCGCGTGGGAGTACCGGAAGGAATCCCCGTTGCGGGAGAAGATGGCGGCGGTCTACGAGCGCATGTTCGGCAGACCGATGCGGGTGGAGGCGATTCATGCGGGGCTGGAATGCGGGCTGTTCGCCGGGGGACTTCCCGGATTGGACGCCGTTTCGTTCGGCCCGGATATGCGCGGTATCCACACGCCGGAGGAAAAGCTTTCGGCGCCGTCCGTGGTGCGGATGTGGGCGTACCTGCGCGAGGTGTTGCGCGAACGGAACCATGGATAGCGGGACGCTGTATGTGGTCGGCACGCCGATTGGGAACCTCGGGGACCTCAGCCCCCGCGCGCTGGAGACCCTGCGGACGGCGGACCTCATCGCCGCCGAGGACACCCGCACGGCCGCGCAACTGCTCGCGCATTACGGCGTGACCGGGGCGCGTATCCTGCCCTGCCACAAGTTCAACGAACAGGAGGCGGCGGGAACGGTGGTCGACGCGCTTTTGCGCGGGGAGAACGCCGCGCTCGTGACCGACGCGGGAATGCCCTGCGTGTCCGACCCCGGCTATCTGCTCGTGCGGGCGGCGGTCGGCGCCGGCGTGCCGGTCACGGTGGTGCCGGGTCCGTGCGCGGCGGTGGCGGCTTTGGCGGTGTCCGGGTTCAACGCGCTGTCGTTCGCGTTTTACGGGTTTTTCCCGCGGTCGGCGGGGGAGATACGCAAGGTGTTGCGGCGGGTGGCGGGGGAGTACGCGCCGCTTTCGGTGTTCTACGAATCCCCGAACCGTATCGTGGAAACGGTGGAACTGATTGCCGGGGAATTGCCGGACGCCGAACTTTGCGTCTGCAACGACCTGACAAAGAAATTCGAACGCACCTATCGCGGTTCCCCCGCGTCGGTGCTTGCGGAACTGCAGGGCAACCCGAACGTTCGAAAAGGGGAATACGTCCTGCTGTTGCGCCGTTCGTCCGTCCCGGAGCCGGAACGCGGCGCCCTCTCCCCGGAGGCGCTTCTGGTGGAGCGGATGGTTCGGCAGGGGTTGAGCGCGCGGGACGCGGTTGCCGCGCTTGTAAAGGAAAAAATCGCCCCGAAGGGCGTGCTGTACGACGCTTCCTTGCGGTTGCGGGAGCTGTTCGGAACGAAAGGAGACAGCGATGACGAATGACGCGGAGGCCCTGCGGGCCTTATATGCGTTCCTGCCGGACGCGAAGGCGGACGCGCTTTGCCCGCTCGGCGAGGGGCTCATCAACCGGACGTTCCGCGCGGAGACCCCGGACGGCGCCGGATACGTCCTGCAAAAGGTCAACACGGCGGTGTTTCCCGACCCGGAGGCCGTCATGCGGAACACGTTGCGGACGACGGACTGGATGCGGGAAAAATTGCGCCGGGAGGGGAAAAATCCCGCACGACGGGTGCCGGAATTCCTGCCGGATACGGAGGGTTCCTACCTATATTACGCGGGGGAGCGTTCCGTTTGGCGGTGCAGTCGGTTGATTTCCGGCGCGCGGGCGCATACGACGCTGTCCGACCCGCGTCTGCTGTACGAGGCGGGGCGGGGATACGGGGAATTTCAGCGTCTGCTGGACGGATTCCCCGCGAGGGAGCTTGCGGAAGTGCTGCCGGGGTTCCATGACACCCGAAAACGGTTCGCGCGGTTCCTGCAGGCGGCGGAAACGGACGCCGTCGGGCGCGCGGCGGACTGCAAGGCGGAAATTCGGTTTTTGCGCGAACGGGAGGGTTTCGCGGGGGAAGTCGTTTCCCTGCTCGAACGGCGCCTCCTGCCGCTCCGCGTCACGCACAACGACACCAAACTGTCGAACGTCCTGCTCGACGACGAAACGGGGGAGGCGGTCTGCGTCATCGACCTCGATACGGTCATGCCCGGCACGGTGCTGTACGATTTCGGCGACGCCATTCGCACCGGCGCGGCGTCGACGGCGGAGGACGACCCGGACCTTTCCCG
>CANQTR010000160.1 GCA_947626805.1 uncultured Clostridia bacterium | reverse complement strand
AGCACGTTGCCCTTGGATTTGGACATCTTGTCCTGGTCGAACAGCAGCCACGGGTGACCGAGCACCTTCTTCGGCAGCGGCAGTCCGAGCGCCATGAGGAAGATGGGCCAATAGATTGTGTGGAACCGGACGATGTCCTTCCCGATGATTTGCAGGTCCGCCGGCCAGAGTTTTCGGAACTGCTCCGACGGGCCGTCCGGGTCGTAGCCGATGGCGGAAATATAGTTGTGCAGGGCGTCCACCCAGACGTAGACGACGTGTTTTTCGTCGAACGGCACCGGAATGCCCCAGCGGAACGTCGAACGGGAAACGCACAGGTCCTGCAGACCCGGGCGAAGGAAGTTGTTGAGCATTTCGTTGCGGCGGGAGGCGGGGGTGATGAAGTCCTCGTGCTCCTCGATATGCCGGATGAGCCGGTCGACGTATTTGGACATACGGAAGTAGTAGGCTTCCTCCCGCTTCTTCGTGACCGGGCGCCCGCAATCCGGGCAGCAGCCGTCCACCAGCTGGGAATCCGTCCAGAAGGATTCGCACGGCGTGCAGTAGTTGCCCTCGTAGAACCCCTTGTAGATGTCCCCCTGGTCGTAGAACTTCTGGAAAACTTTCTGCACCATTCGCACGTGTTCCTCGTCGGTCGTGCGGATGAATTTATCGTAGCTGACGTGGAACTCGTCCCAGATGGCCCGGATTTGCCCGGCGACCCCGTCGACGTATTCCTGTGGCGTCACGCCGTTCTTTTTCGCTTCCGATTCGATTTTTTCGCCGTGTTCGTCGGTGCCGGTCAGGAAGAACACGTCGTATCCCTGCATTCGTTTGAACCGCGCAATCGCGTCCGCGAGAATCGCCTCGTACACGTTCCCGATGTGGGGTTTTTGCGACGTGTAGGCGATTGCAGTGGTCAGATAGAACTTTTCTTTCATCAAAACGTCATTCCTTTCGTTTCCGTTTTCCGTTTGCGAAGTTGGGCAAAAAAATCGGTCAGCAGTCCGGCGCATTCGGTTTCCAGCACCCCGCCGGTCACGTCCGTATAGTGGTTGAATCGGTAGTCCCGCAAGTCCAGCACGCTCCCGTACACCCCCGCCTTCGGGTCGCGGCAACCGTACACCACGCGCGGGATTCTCGCGTTCAGGATCGCCCCGGCGCACATCGGGCAGGGTTCGAGCGTTACATACAGCGTACAGCCTTCCAGCCGCCATGCGCCGGTCTTTCTGCATGCACGGTCGATGGCGACGATTTCCGCGTGCAGCAGGGCGTTCCGCCGCGTTTCCCGTCGGTTTCGCCCGGTGGCGACCAGTTTTCCGTCCTTCACCAGCACCGCCCCAATCGGGACCTCGCCGGCTTTCGCGGCTGCCTTCGCGCGGGAAATCGCGCGGCGCATCCAGCGCTCGTCCGTGCTCGTCATAACGCGAAATACAGCAGCCACAGAAGCCATGCGTACCCGGCTGCAAGCAGGTAGAACGTGGGGTTGCAGAACACGATTCTCGCGACCTCCCCGCGACTCGGGAGAAGCCGTTCCGCCGGCGTCGCGCGCCGTTTCGGCAGTTTCCGCCGAAGCAGTTGCGGGTAGAAGCAGGCGGAAATCACCCCGAACACCAGTAACAGGAGCAGACATTCGCCGATGGCAAACAGCGCCGCGGAATCCTCCGGGAGCGCCGCGGTCCAGCAGGACAAGCAGGCGGAAATCAGGTTGTTCGCATAATGCAGGAGCGCCCCGAACCAAATCGAGCCGGTCTGCACGTACGCGAACCCCGCGAGACAGCCGAACCCGAACGCGAAGATGGATTGCGCCGGATTGAGGTGCATGAGCCCGAACACGAGCGCGCTCACCAGCACCGCCGGCGTCTTTCCGACCGCCGGGAGCAACATCCGCAACATCAGCCCGCGGAACAGCCCTTCCTCCAGCAACGGCGGCAGCACCGCCAATTGCAAAAGGTACAGCAGGAACCCCGGCAACGAGGTCGGCAACGGGTCGCCTCCCGCCGCCTCAAACGGGGAGAGCAGCCCGCCGAACAGCAGCTGCACGACGAAATTGAGCGCGTACAGCGCGCCGATACACATCGGGAGGAAATAGAACGGGTACGGCGGCGCGCCGAGCGGACCGGCGAACGGGTTGACCGCTTTCCCGCGCTGCAGGCGCAAGGCGAAGAACAGGAACAGCCCCGGGAGCAGTTGCAGCACGATATAGAGCAGGATATTCGCCAGTTCGTTTTTCCAGTCCGTCCGGAACACGTCCCTGCCGAACAGGGCGACCAGCAAACGCCCGCTGAACGCGGGGAGCAGCAGGTTCAGCGCCAACATCAGCAATCCCGCGAACAGCGCCGCCGTCACGGCGAAAAACGCCTGGTGCCTCGACGCGGCTTTCCGCGCCTTGACCGCCTCTTCGGTGCCTTGCACGATTTTTCCCTCCTATTTTTGCCACGATTTCCATTTATTTTACCACAATTTTCAATGCTTGTCAATGCAAAACCGAAAAATCGCTCTTGACAAACTGTCTGTGTTACAATGATGTGTGACAAAAAGTAAAAAAGGGTGGCGAATAGGAGAAACCTGTGGTAAGGTTAAGTTGACGAGACTACACCCGAAAGGCAGGAACCCTAT
>CANQTR010000159.1 GCA_947626805.1 uncultured Clostridia bacterium | reverse complement strand
GCGACGCGGGACGAGGTCGTTCGGGCGGCGAAACTCGCCGGGGCGCACGATTTCATCATGCGTCTGCCGGACGGCTACAATACCTACGTCGGCGCGCGCGGGAACACGCTTTCCGGCGGCGAAAAACAGCGTATCGCCATCGCGCGGGCAATCCTTCGGGACCCGAAACTGCTGATTCTCGACGAAGCGACCTCCTCGCTGGACACGGAGACCGAAAAGCAAATCCAGGACGCGCTGTTCGCGCTCTCGAAAGGGCGCACGACGGTCGCTATCGCGCACCGGCTCTCCACCTTGCGAAACGCCACGAAACTGGCGGTGTTCGAAAAGGGCGAACTGGAGGAACTGGGGACGCACGAGGAACTTATGGCGAAGGAAGGGCGGTATTACCGCCTCGTCATGGCGCAGCGCGAGATGAACCGTATGCAGAAGTAAAAAACCGTATGCGGAATCGAAAAATACAGACCAAACACGCGGCAGCCGGCCGCGCGAAAGAAAGGACCGAACAGCAATGAAAAATCAAGAGAAAACCATGGACAAAATCGTCGCCTTCTGCAAGGGGCGCGGATTCGTGTACAGCGGGAGCGAGATTTACGGCGGCCTTGCGAACAGTTGGGACTACGGGCCGCTCGGCGTGGAGTTCAAGAACAACATCAAGACGGCGTGGCGCAAGAAATTCATTCAGGAATGTCCGTACAACGTCGGATTGGATTCGGCAATCCTGATGAACCCGCAGGTGTGGGTCGCGTCCGGACACGTTTCCACCTTCAACGACCCGCTCATCGACTGCCGTTCCTGCAAAATGCGGCACCGCGCGGATAAACTCATCGAGGATTTCAACCTGCAAAACGGCATCACGGACGTTTCCGTGGAGGCGATGACCGACGAGGAAATGGTCGCCTATATCCGCGAGCACGGGGTCGCCTGCCCCGGTTGCGGCAAGAAGGACTTTACGGATATCCGCAAGTTCAACCTGATGTTCAAGACCTTTCAGGGCGTGACGGAGGACGGCGCGTCGACCGTTTACCTCCGCCCGGAGACCGCGCAAGGCATCTTCGTCAATTTTAAGAATATCCAGCGGACCACCCGCCGGAAGGTGCCGTTCGGCGTGGCGCAAATCGGGAAATCCTTCCGCAACGAAATCACGCCGGGCAACTTCATCTTCCGTATCCGCGAATTCGAGCAGATGGAACTGGAATTCTTCTGCAAACCGGGGACGGAACTGGAGTGGTTCGCTTACTGGAAGGACTTCTGCCGCAACTGGCTGCTGTCGCTGGGGCTGCAGGAGGAAAACCTCCGCACCCGCGACCACGACCCGGCGGAATTGGCGTTCTATTCCAATGCGACGACGGATTTCGAGTTCCTTTTCCCGTTCGGCTGGGGCGAGCTGTGGGGCGTCGCGTCCCGCACGGACTACGACCTCAAACAGCACCAGACCGTTTCCGGGCAGGACCTTTCCTATTTCGACCCGGAGACCAACGAGCATTACCTCCCCTACGTCATCGAGCCGTCGCTCGGCTGTGACCGCGTCGCGCTCGCGTTCCTCATCGACGCGTACGACGAGGAAAACCTCGGCACGGAGGACAAGCCCGACCTTCGCACGGTGCTCCGTCTGCACCCGGCGCTCGCGCCCTTCAAGGCGGCGGTCCTGCCGCTCTCCAAAAAACTCGCCGCCCCCGCGCAGGAACTGCAAAAGGCGCTGAGCGCGGAGTTCCTCGTGGATTACGACGACGCCGGTTCCATCGGCAAGCGCTACCGCCGTCAGGACGAAATCGGCACGCCCCTGTGCGTCACCTACGATTTCGACAGCGAGAACGACCATTGCGTCACCGTGCGCGACCGCGATACGATGGAGCAGATTCGCGTCCCGCTGGAGGAAGTGGCGAAGGTCATTCGGGAAAAAATCGCGTTTTGACGGGTTTGAGAGGGAGCGATATGACGGATACGTTGCAGTTGATTGAGCAACAACTTTCCTCCGGGTCCAAGGCGCAAAAGAAAATCGGGGGCTATCTGTTGGCGAACTATACGGCGGCGGCGGGAATGACCGCCGCCCGCCTTGCGGAGGCGGTCGGGACGTCCGAGTCCACCGTCGTGCGCTATGCGGCGGAACTCGGGTTCCGGGGGTACCCGGAGTTGCAGGCGGCGCTCAAGGAGTCCGTCCGCGGGCGGTTGACCTCGTTGCAGCGAATGGAGCTTTCCCGCGCGTCCACCGCCGGGGAGGCGTTCGCCCGCAGTATGCGCGCCGATATGGAGAATATCAAGCGCACGCTCGCGGAAACGGACGCGCGGACCTTTGACGTGATTGCGGAGCGGCTGGTCGCCGCGCGGCGGATTTATATCGTCGGGACCCGTTCGACGGCGTCGTTGGCGATGTTTCTGGATTTCTACCTCGCGCAGTTGCTGGACAACGTACAGCGTCTGCAGGCGGCGGCAGGCGGCGAGTTCTTCGACCAGTTGCTGTCGGCGGACGAGCGGGACGTCGTGATCGGTATTTCCTTCCCGCGCTATTCCCGCCGCACGCTGAACGCGCTGGACTTCTCGCATAAGCACGGCGCGTACGTTTGCGCGGTGACCGACGGTCCGCACAGCCCGCTGACGCCGCTTGCGGATACGGTGGTTTTCGCGCACAACGAGAACGACGGGTTCGTGGATTCGCTGGTCGCGCCGATGGCGGTGCTGAACGCGCTGAT
>CANQTR010000158.1 GCA_947626805.1 uncultured Clostridia bacterium | reverse complement strand
AGCGTGTCCTTCCTCGTGGAGGGGACGAACGCGTACGGCTACCTGAAGAGCGAATCCGGCGTGCATCGGCTGGTGCGCGTTTCGCCGTTCGACGCGAGCGGCCGTCGGCACACGTCCTTCGCGTCCGTCGAGGTCCTGCCGGAATTCAGCGACGAAAACGACGACATCGAGATTCGCGACGAGGACCTGCTTGTCGTGGCGCACCGGTCGAGCGGCGCGGGCGGTCAGCACATCAACAAGACCGATTCCGCCATCCGTATCACCCATATCCCGACCGGCATCGTCGTCGGCTGTCAGACCGAGCGGAGCCAGGTGCAGAACAAGGAAACCGCCATGCGGATGCTGAAAAGCAAACTGCTGGAAATCAAGGAACGGGAACACCTCGAACGTATCGAGGACATCACCGGCAACAAAATGAACATCGAATGGGGCAGTCAGATACGTTCCTACATCTTTATGCCCTACACGCTCGCCAAGGACCACCGCACGAACTACGAGACCGGCAATATCCAGGCGGTCATGGACGGCGAACTCGACGAGTTCATCAACGCGTTCCTCAAGCTGACCTGCAAGGGGACCGACGCCTGAACGAAAAGATAAGGAAGAAATCGATATTTCAACGACGAAAGGAAGTTCTTCACGATGAGAAAACCCAAAACGGTCGCGGGACTCTGCCTGCTGGCGCAGGCGCTGTTGCTTTTGTTGCTTTGCTTTTCCAATTGGAGCCGTTCGCGCAGCTTTTCCGGGAAACTCGCCCTGCTTTCCGCGCTCAACGGCGTCGGCGGCGCGTGGTTGCTTTTGCGCGACCGGAAGGCGAAAAATCTCGCCGACGCAATCGACGAGGAACTCGACGACGATTTCGGCGACGAGCTTGAGGACCCGTTCGACGGCGAAATCGCCTGCTCCTTCGGCGAAGACGACTGATTCCCCGCCTGTCGGGAAAGGAAATTGGCACTCGTTGATTGCGAGTGCCAATTTTAACATACTGTACATAATTGAACGCTTATTATTTCACAAACAAGCGGTATAATGGCTGTATCAAAGAAAAAGGACGTGATTTTCAATGGCAAACGGCTCGCTTTCGGTGGATACCGAGCACCTGTTTCCAATCATCAAGAAATGGCTGTACTCCGAAAAGGACATCTTTTTGCGCGAGGTACTTTCCAACGCCTGTGACGCGGCGACCAAGCATAAGCGGCTGGTTTCCCTCGGCGAAGCGCCGGAAACCGCGCCGGACGGTTACCGTATCGACGTCCGCGCCGACGCGGAGGCGCGCACGCTGACCGTGACGGACAACGGCGTCGGCATGACGAAGGACGAGGTGGATACCTATATCAACAACATCGCCCTGTCGGGCGCGGTGGATTTCATCTCCAAATACGAGGGCGAAGGCGGAAGCGGCATCATCGGGCATTTCGGTCTGGGGTTCTATTCGATGTTCATGGTCGCCGACAAGGTGGTCATGCAGACCAAGTCCTTCCGCGACGAACCCGCCGTCCGCTGGGAATGTGACGAGGCGGGAACCTATGAAATGACCGACGGCGAGCGGACCGAGCGCGGGACGGAAATCACGATGTACCTGACCGAGGACGAGGCGGGGTATTGCGAAGTCGGGAAATTGCGGAGCATCCTCGAGCGGTATTGCGCGTTCATGCCGTTCCCGATTTTCCTGCACGACGGGGACAAGGAGGAGCAGGTCAACGAAACGGTGCCGCTTTGGCAGCGTTCGCCGTCCGACTGCACGGACGAGGACTACAAGGAATTCTACAAGAAACAGTTCCGGGATTACGCCGACCCGCTGTTCTGGGTGCATATCAACGCGGATTACCCGCTCAACTTCAAGGGCGTGCTGTACTTCCCCCAGCGCAAGAACGCGTTTGACCCGCAAGAGAGCGAGATTCGGCTGTTCTACAACTCGGTGTTCGTCGCGGACAACATCAAGGAGGTCTGCCCGGAGTTCCTCGTCAACCTCAAGGGCGTTCTGGACTGCCCGGAACTGCCGTTGAACGTTTCGCGAAGCTATCTGCAAAACGACGCGTATGTCCGCAAGGTCGCGTCGCACATCGTCAAAAAGGTGTCCGACCGCCTCAATCAACTGTTCAATCAGGACCGCGAAACCTACGAAAAGAACTGGAACGGTATCAAGCCGTACATTCAGTACGGGTGTATCCGCGACGCGAAGTTCGCCGAAAAGACGGCAGGGGTCGTGCTGTTCGAGAAAGCGTCCGGCGGGTGGTGTACGCTTGACGAATACCTCGACGGCAAGACGGAGGGAACGGTCTACTACACGACCGACAAGGACGCGCAAAGTTATTACCTGACCCTGTTCGCGCAAAAGAATCTGCCGGTTCTGCTGTTCGACACGCTCATGGACACCAACTACGCCCAGTACCTTGAGAGCAAGAACGACAAGCTGAAGTTCCGCCGTATCGACGCGGACCTCGACGCGGTCAAGGACGGCGACGGCGCGGCGGACGCGCCGGACACGGCGGCGCTCGAAACGTTGTTCCGCAAGGCGATGGGCAAGGAGGCGCCCGCCGAAACGGAAAAGAAGGGCAAGAAGGACAAGAAAGACGCGGAGGACGAGCCGTCGCCGGTCGCGTTCGTCACGCTCGGCGCGGAGGACGCGCCGGCGCTGGTCGCGGTCAGCGAGGAGAGCCGCCGCATGGCGGATATGATGCGTATGTACAGCCTGCAGAACGGGCAGGAG
>CANQTR010000157.1 GCA_947626805.1 uncultured Clostridia bacterium | reverse complement strand
AAGCAGCTTTACGAAGGGAGCGCGGTCCCCGCCGCCGTCGCGGACGGGCAGTACGACCTGCTGTTGCTGGACGTGATGTTGCCGGGGCTTTCCGGGCTGGAGGTGCTCGAACGCGTCAAGAATACGGTCCCGGTCATCCTCGTGACCGCGCGGAGTCAACTGAGCGACCGCCTGCAAGGGTTGCGGCTGGGGGCGGACGACTACATCGTCAAGCCCTTCGAAATCCTCGAACTGGTCGCGCGGGTGGACGCGGTGTTGCGGCGGACGAAAGCCGTTTCGAGCACCTTCGCGTTCGACGATATTCTGGTCGATTTCGACGCGCGAAAGGTCTACCGGCAGGGTGCGGAGGTCGCGCTGACCCCGAAGGAGTTCGACCTGCTCGACACGCTCATTCGCAACCGCAACCTCGCCATGTCCCGCGAAAAACTGCTGGACATCGTGTGGGAATACGACTTCGAAGGGGACGAACGCACGGTGGACGTGCATATCCGAAAACTACGCAAGAAACTCGGTCTGGACAAGCAACTCAAGACGGTATTCAAGACCGGCTACCGATTGGAAGTGTGAGGGAGGTGCGCGTATGCGGTTATGGCAGAAAACCTATCTTGCCGCTTTGATTCTGTTTTTGATTTTTCTCGACAGCAGCGTTTTCCTGTTGGCGTATTACACCTACAGCGAGGTGGTCCTCGCCGCCGAAGCGTCCTGTGACACGGAGAACGCCGCAATCGTCCGCGCGCTCAAGCGGGACTACGACGACGTGCTGGAAATGGGGAGCAGCGAGGAAAGCATCCCCCTTCTGCTCCGGTCCTATGACGGGTATTACCGCACGCGGCAGATACGGTTCCGCGTCTATAACGGCGACCGGGAGCTTTTCGACGCGCTGCCGGACGGCATACGGATTCCCGGACCGGACGCGTCGAAGCTGTGCAGCGTCGACGGCGTGCGCTATTTCGTCATCAACAATACGGTCGAAGGGCTGGGACAGTTCGTCTATGCGAAGGACGTCAGTTCGCTGGACGAGAAGTTCCGCACGCTCATGACCGTTTTTCTTTGCGTTTCGACGGGCGCGTCGGTGCTTTTGGCGGCGTGCCTGTTCGTCGCGCTCAAGCGGCTTTCCGTCCCGCTCGAAAAATTGCGGCGGACTTCCGAAACCATCGCGGGCGGCGACCTGTCCGTCCGCGCGGACGAATCCGGCAGGGACGAAGTCGCGGCGCTCGCGAAGAGTTTCAATGTCATGGTCGACGCCTTGCGGCTGGACGCCCGGCGCAAGCAGGCGCTCGTCGAAAACATGGCGCACGAATTGCGCACCCCGCTGACGACCATTCGCGGATACGCCGACTACCTCGAAAAAGCCCCCGTCGCGGCGGAAGGGCGTCAGCAGGCGCTCGCCTATATCCAAACCGAGGCGGACCGGCTGGAAAGCGTCGCGGAAAAATTGCTGGACGGCGCGTTCATCCGGGAAAACGGCATTTCGCCCCGCCCGGTCGACCTGCCAACCCTGCTGGAGGAAACCGTCCGCCGCCTGACCCCCCGCGCGGAAAAGAGCGGGGTCTACCTGACGCTCGACACGCGCCCCGGCGTCGTGGACGGCGACCCCGCCCTGCTCTCCGTACTGGTCGGCAACCTTGTCGAGAACGCCGTCAAAGCGAGCAATCCCGGCTCGACCGTCACGCTCTTCTGTGACGGCAAAACCGTCGCCGTCGTCGACCGCGGCAAGGGCATGACCCCCGAACAGCTTTCTCACATCACCGAACCGTTCTACCGCACCGACAAGGCGCGCTCCCGCGCGGAAGGCGGCACCGGGCTGGGGCTCGCCCTCTGCAAGCAGATTGCCGACGCGCACCGCGCGACCCTGTCCTTCACCTCCGCGCCGGGCGAGGGGACGACCGCCCTCGTGGAATTTCCGTAAAAAATTTCGACTTTTTGTAGAAAAAACATCTGTTGATAACAAGTCGATAACAATTCGAACACATCCGCGCGATATACTGCCCCCAAAGAAACCGGAAAGGACTGACGAAAATGCGAACGCACGAAAAACACCGCGACTCGGAAAAACGGCTGTTTCTCCTTGCGGCGATACTCGTTCTGCTGTCCGTCGTTTTCCTGACCGGCTCGCTGATTGTCCTTGCGGAATTCCCGCGCGGCGAACAGTCCTACGAGCCCGGACGGATGTACGACGAGGGCATTTTTACCCGAAAAGAACCCGTGGAGGAACCCGGCGGAGCGCCGACGGACGCGGAGGAATTCCCGCCTTCCCAACTGGAAATGCAGGAGAAGTTCGGCGCGCTGACCGTGACCGACGAAGCGACGAACGCCGTGACGGTCGTCGGGGAGGACGCCCTGCACGCCTACTGGGCGGACTACGACCCCGAAACGGAGGGGATTCGCTCCCTGACACAGGCGGAGGTGTTCTACCTGCTCGCCGATTCCGTCCGGCTGTATGAAACCGGCGAAACGCTCGTCCTGCCCGCCTACGACCTGTCCGCCCGCCCGGAAAAGGAGCTCTCGACCCGCTTTTCGTCCGACCGCGTGCTGACAAAGTCCGACGACCTTCGCGCCGCTACGGAATCCGTTTACGACCTGTTCCTGTACCGGCTCGCCCTGCTTTCTTCGCCGGACTGTTTCGTCACGAAGGACGACCTCGACGCCGATTTGACCGATTTGAGACTTTCCGACACCCTGTTGCTCTATTGCCCACAGGAGGCGGTCGGAAACGGGCGCGATTTTCTCGTG
>CANQTR010000156.1 GCA_947626805.1 uncultured Clostridia bacterium | reverse complement strand
TTCCTTTCGGACATCGCGCTGGCGTTCATCGCCTTTTCGACCGGGGAATTTTTCCGCTTTTCCGTGCTGAAAAAGAACGGCGGGAAGGTGGTCGTCATCACGCTGTGCGAATCGCTTTTGGCGTCGGTCGCGGTGTTCGCCGTGCTGTATTTCCTGCTGCACCTGAGCCTCGCGTTCTCCGTCGTGCTCGCGGCGCTCGCGGCGGCGACGGCGCCGGCGTCGACGGTCATGACCATTCGGCAGACCGGCGCGAAGGGGGATTTCGTCAACACGCTTTTGCAGGTGGTCGCGCTCGACGACATCGTCGGGCTTATCGCGTACAGCGTCGCGATTTCGCTCGCGCTGTCCTTCCTTTCGGCGGACGCGGTCTTTCGGGTGTGGGACGTGGCGCGCCCGCTGCTCATCAATATCGGCGTGCTGCTGCTCGGCGGGCTGTTCGGGCTGTTCATGAAGATGCTCATGCCGAAGAAACGCTCGACGGACAACCGGCTCATCATCTCTATCGCCCTGCTGTTCGGCTTTTGCGGCGTTTGCGCGATGCTGGACCTTTCGCCGCTGCTCGGCTGTATGTCGATGGGCACGGTCTACATCAACATCACCGACGACGACAAACTGTTCAAGCAGCTCAACTACTTCAGCCCGCCGATTCTGCTGCTGTTCTTCGTGCGGTCGGGGCTGAACTTCCGGCTGGACGCGCTGACGGGGACGTCCGGGTCGGTCGGGAGCGTGCCGTTGCTGGCGGTCGGGGTGCTGTACTTCTTCGTGCGTATCGTGGGCAAGTATTTCGGGGCGTTTTTCGGGTGCCTGTCCGTCCGCAAGCCGAAGGAAGTGCGGAATTACCTCGGACTTGCGCTGATTCCGCAAGCGGGCGTGGCGATTGGACTTGCGGCGCTCGGCGCGCGGACGCTCGGCGGGGAGACCGGCGTCGCGCTGGAAACGATTATTCTCGCGTCGAGCGTGCTGTACGAGCTGATTGGTCCGGCGTGCGCGAAACTGTCGCTGTACCTGTCGCACGCCTATTCCGAGGACCTCGAAGAACTGGTCCCGGTCGACGAGACCGCCCCCGGCGGGCGGCAGAAGACGACGGTCGAACTGCTCATCGAGCGGATTCGCGGCATTCAGGAAACGCTTCCGCCCCCGACGACCCCGACGGCGGAGGAGCAGGCGTTCACCGAAGCCGCCGAGGAACTGTACGGGCAGAACCGTCCCGGGCGGCGGCAGTCGTTTTTCCGCCGGCATTAGCCCGCCGGTCGAGAACGTTAGGAAGGGATTTTTTATGGACAATTTGCTGACTACGGTCGACCCGGTCGCCCGCCTGCTGGGGGATTGGGCGAGCGGTATCAACCTCTATTCGATTCTGTTGCGGACGGTGCTTTCGCTGGTCCTCGCGGCGGTCATCGGGTGCGAGCGTTCGAGCAAGCGCCACGCGGCGGGATTGCGGACGTTCATGCTGGTCTCCCTCGCGTCGACGGTCGCGATGCTGCTGGATTTGTATGTGCTCAACCTCACCGGGCACGGGATGTTCCTGCTTTCCGCCGCGTCCGTCATCGGGATTGCCATCGTGTCGGTCAACTCGGTGCTGTTCTCGTCGCGGAGCCAAATCAAGGGGCTGACCACTTCGGCGGGGCTTTGGGCGTGCGGTTTGCTCGGTTTGGCGGTCGGCGCGGGGTTTTACACGGTCGTCATCGTGACCTTCCTCGCGTTGCTTTGCAGTCTTTCGCTGTTCCCCCGGTTCGAGGTCTACCTCAAGAACCGTTCCAACCATTTCGAGGTCCATCTGGAACTGAAGAACGCCGGCTACCTGCAGAACTTCGTCACGACCATTCGCGAACTGGGGCTGACCATCGACGACATCGAGATGAACACCGCCTACGTCCATTCGGGGCTGAGCGTCTACTCGGTCTCCATTTCCATCGCGAGCGAGGAACTCCGCAAGTATAAGTCCCACGCGGAAATCATCGAGGCGCTCCGCTCGCTGGAATACATCTACCACATCGAGGAGATGAACTGACGCCGGCACCGTTTTCCCCTATTTGAAGAATTTTTGAAGGTTTTCAGGGAACTTTTTGCAAAAAGTTCCCTGAAAGGACTGCACGTTGTGCAGTCCCGGTTTGGGGCAACGCCCCAACGTATCCCGCTCCAAACGCGCAAACGGACGACCCTCAACAGGGTCGCCCGTTTTTCGGTTCCTTTTTCAGTTCGAGATACGGCAGTTCGGAAAAGCCGCTCTTGCGGTACGCTTTGACGGCGGGGAGGTTTTCCGGCTCCGCCTCCAGCCGCAAGAGCGCGTCCGGGTACCGTTTTTCGACGAACGAGAGCGCCTGCCCGCCGTACCCCCTGCCCCGGAAGGCGGGGAGCAGGTACAGGTCCTCAATCCAGACGCAAGGTCTGCCGTATTCGGTCGAAAAACTCTTCGCGAGCATGGCGTACCCGACGGGCGCGCCGTTTTCGGTCAACATAAGCCCCTCCGCGTAGGGGTTTTCCCCGACACAGGCGGCGATGTCCGCCCGAAAAATTTCCTCCGACCCGTTCGTGTGCACCGCCGGGGACGCGTAGAAGGTCCGCATCATTTCGAGCACGACCGCCGCGTCCGCTTGCGTCATCGGGCGAATTTCCACGTTCCGTTACCGAAGTGCGACGACTTCGACCTCCACCAGAGCGCCCTTCGGCAGCGCCGCGACCGCGACGCAACTCCGCGCCGGACAGCCGGTGAAATACTTCGCGTAGACCTCGTTGAAGGCGGCGAAATCCCCCATGTTTTGCAGGAA
>CANQTR010000155.1 GCA_947626805.1 uncultured Clostridia bacterium | reverse complement strand
TCCGGAATGAACAGCGGCATATACACGTTTTCGTGACCGAGCGCCTTGAAGCGGGCGTCGAGGTCTTTTTGGATGTTCTCCCAAATCGCGTAGCCGTAGGGACGAATAATCATACAGCCCTTGACGCCGGAGTAGTCCGCGAGTTCCGCTTTGCGGACGACGTCGGTATACCATTGGGCGAAATCGACGTCCATGGAGGTGATGGATGCAACCAGTTTCTTTTCTGCCATCGAACAGGACCCTTTCTTTTTTGAAAAAAATCAACTTTTTACGGAGAATGTCTTGCAAAATCCGAAAAAATTTAGTATAATATGCAGACATCATTATAGCAAAGTTTTTTCGGTTTGTCAAGCCGAAACACCGGAAAGGAGCGGGTTTTATGGCGGACAGTTATCTCGAACTCGCGGACGTTACCTATCTCACCCCGGAAAACGCGCAATTCTCCCGCACGGCGCACGGGTTCCCGGCGTTGCGCGCGTTCCTGCCGCCGGTCACGGACGACCTGCTCGAGGAGAAGCGCCCCCCGGAATGGCAGGATTTCGGTCGGGTCAGCTTTCATCGGGCGTTCCCGTTCGACGCGCCGGACGAGTACATCTCGGTACTGAACAAGGACGGGCGGGAGTACGGCATCATTCGCCGCCTTTCGGATTTTTCCGGCGAGGCGCGGGAAATCATCGCGTCGGAACTGGCGCGCAAGTACCTTTCGCCGGTCATCACACGCATTCGGTCGCTCAAGGATAAATTGGGGTATTCCTATTGGGAAGTCGAAACGGACGTCGGTCCGCGCTCCTTCACCATGCGGGACACCTACCGCAATCTGTTCCACAGTTCGGAGAACGGAATCGTGCTGACGGACGTGGACGGGAACCGGTTTTTGATTCCGGACGTCCTGCAATTGGACCCGAAGAGCTACCGAAAAATCGAACTGTATCTGTAAGATTTTTTAGGAGAGTATGGAAGAGAACCGAAGAAAGCGCCCGGACGCGCCGGAGCAGATTTCGGCGCGCGAACGGGCGAGAGAGGCGCTTGGGCGGGCGCCGGAGGTCGAATTCGATTTCAACCTCGATTTCCGGAATCGCCCCGTTTTCGGCGCTTGCGCGGCGGACGGCACGGACGCCGTCTGGGTCGAAGGGCAGGAGGTCCGCCGGTACGCGCTTGCCGACCTCGGCGAGATACGCCTGTTCCGCGGCGTCGGCGTCGTGGCGATAGAAAGCGCGGTCGACGGCGAGGACGTCGAACTCTGCCGGGCGGACATGAGCCTGTGTCAGACGTTTGAGGACACGGTCGCGCAACTGGAAGCCCGCCGGGCGCACCGGCCGATTGGCCGCGTCAAATTGCGCAAATGCCCGAAGTGCGGCAGACCGTTCCCGCGCGGGAGCGAGGTGTGCGTGCATTGCGCGGACAAACGCAAACTATTCGGGCGGTTTTTCGCGTTCGCAAAGCCGGATGTGAAACTGCTGTTGCTCGCGGGGCTGTTTTTGCTGTTGACCTCCGGGGTCAGCGTGGCTGTGCCGAGCATTCAGCGGTATCTGATCGACCATTTCCTGTCGCCGCTCGACGGGGTTGCGCCGGGGACGCACGCGGGGCTTGTCGCCGTGGTCGGGCTGTGGGCGTTTTGCGGGCTGTCCGTGGCGGTGTTCCAGTGGGCGCGGCGGATTTTCACCGCGAAGGCGTCCGCGCGCATCATCGTGCGGATTCGCGGGCAGTTGTTCGAAAAGGTCCAGTCGCTCTCGCTGACCGGGCTTTCCCGCCGCTCGCCGGGCGAACTGATTACCCGCCTTGCGGACGATACCGAGCAGTTGCGCAATTTCCTGACCAACCTCGTCCCGCAGCTCCTGCAGCAGACGGTCACGCTGGTCGCGGTGGCGGCGCTGCTGTTCTCCCGCAATTGGCTGCTGACGGTCGTCATCATCCTGCCGGTGCCGCTTTTGGTCCTGCTGATTGCGTCGGTCAACCGCCTGACGCGGAAAATCTACCGCCGTCAGTGGCGGCTTTCGAGCGACATCAACAATATGCTGCACGACGTGTTCTCCGGGATTCGGGAAGTCAAGGTATTCGGAACGGAGGAACGGGAATACGGGCGCTTTCGGGAGAAGGCGCGCCGGTTCGCGGACACCTGCAAGCGCAACGAGATGATTTGGAACCTGACCGTCCCGTTTTCCGGGTTCCTGCTGGGGGCGGGGGAGTTTCTGGTGCTGTTCCTCGTCGGTCGCCAGGTGCTTGCCGGGCAGGCGACCGTGGGCGAACTGACCGAGTTCCTCGCCTACGTCGCGACGCTGTACGGACCTATCCGCTGGTTCACGAGCGTGCCGCGGACGATTACGCAATCCATGACGTCCATGAGCAAGGTCTCCGAGATGCTCGACGAGCAGGAAATCATGCCCGACGGGCTGATTGCGGACGCGAAACTGCAGGGCGAAATCGAATTCCGGGACGCCTGCTTCGGGTATAACCCGCCGGACTATGTGCTCAAGCACCTGTCGCTGCGGATTCAGCCGGGCGACTTCATCGGGCTTGTCGGGCGGAGCGGCGTCGGGAAAACCACGGTCATCAACCTGATGATGCGTATGTACGACCTCAACGAGGGGCAATTGCTCATCGACGGGAAGGACGTTCGTTCCTATACGGCTGCCGCCTTCCGTTCGCAAATCGGCGTAGTGCTGCAAGAGACCTACCTGTTCAACGGGACCATTTACAGCAACCTGTCCTACGCCAAACCGGAGGCGACGCGGGACGAGGTCGTTCGGGCGGCGAAACTCGCCGGGGCGCACGATTTCATCATGCGTCTGCCGGACGGCTA
>CANQTR010000154.1 GCA_947626805.1 uncultured Clostridia bacterium | reverse complement strand
TCCTTGTCCGCGAGCGTCAGCGCCGGGGCGACGACGACCGAATCGCCGGTATGGATACCGACCGGGTCGACGTTCTCCATCGAGCAGACCGCGACGACGTTGCCCGCGGCGTCCCGCATGGTTTCGAATTCGATTTCCTTCCAGCCGGCAATGCACTTTTCGACCAGCACTTGCGTGATGGGGGAAAGTTCCAGACCGACCTGTGCGATTTCGCGAAGTTCGGTTTCGGTATGCGCGATACCGCCGCCGGAGCCGCCGAGCGTATACGCCGGGCGGACGATGACCGGGTAGCCGATTTCCGCCGCCGCGCGGACGGCGCCCGCAAGGTCGTTCGCGATTTCCGACGGGACGACCGGCTGTCCAATCTCCCGCATTTGTTTGCGGAACAGGTCGCGGTCCTCCGCCTTTTCAATCGCGTCGATGCCGGAACCCAGCAGCCGCACGCCGTTCCGCGCCAGCGCCCCGGAGCGGGAAAGCTGCATGGCAATCGTCAGCCCCGTCTGCCCGCCCAGCCCGGAAAGCAGTCCGTCCGGGCGCTCCTTTTCGATGATACGCTCGACGGTTTCGGCGTTGAGCGGTTCGAGGTAGATTTCGTCCGCGAGGTGCTTGTCCGTCATAATCGTGGCGGGATTGGAATTGACCAGCACGACGTTGACGCCCTCCTCCCGCAAGACGCGGCAGGCTTGCGCCCCGGCGTAATCGAATTCCGCCGCCTGCCCGATGACGATGGGACCGGACCCAATCACGAGGACCTTGCGGATACTGTTGTCTTTCACGCCCTCACACCTCCATCATGGAAAGGAACCTATCGAACAGGAACGACGTGTCGCGCGGACCCGCCGCCGCTTCCGGGTGGAACTGCACTGTAAAGCAACGCATTCCGGGGTAGCGCAACCCCTCGCAACTGCCGTCGTTTGCGTTGACGTACGTTTCCTCCGCGACACCCGCGAGGCTTTCGCGAAGGACCGCGTAGCCATGGTTTTGGCTGGTGATATAGGTGCGGTTGCCGCCGACCTCCCGGACCGGCTGGTTCGCGCCGCGATGCCCGTAGGGCAGTTTGACGGTCTTTCCGCCCATGGCGAGCGCCGCGAGTTGATGTCCGAGGCAGATACCGAACACCGGCAATTTGCCGAGCAGTTTGCGAAGTTCGGCGATACAGGCGACGTTCTCCGCCGGGTCGCCCGGTCCGTTCGACAGCATCACCCCGTCCGGGGCGCTCTGCAAAAGGGTTTCGGCGGGCGTATCGAACGGGTAGACCGTCACTTCGCACCCGCGCGCCGTCAGCGAGCGGACGATGTTCCGCTTTGCGCCGTAATCCAGCAACGCCACGCGGAAACGGGGCTTCCCGCCGCCGTCGGCGGGGTACACCGCGGTTTCCCGGCGGCTTACCGACGCGACCGCGTTCCGCACGGCGTAGGTTCGCACCGCCGCGAGGTCCACGTCGGGGGTCGGGCTGATAATCGCGTTCATCACGCCGTTTTCGCGAATCTGCCGCGTGATTTGACGGGTATCCACCCCACAGACGCCGCAAACGCCGCGTTCCTTCAAAAAGTCGTCCAAAGCCCCCTCGGAACGGAAATTCGACGGTGAATCGCACAATTCCCGCACGACGTACCCCTTCACGGCGCACGTTCCCTCGAAATCCGGCGGTATCACGCCGTAATTCCCAATCAGCGGAAAGGTCTGCACGACGATTTGCCCGGCGTAGCTCGCGTCGGTCAGCGTTTCGAGATACCCGACCATGCCGGTCGTAAAGACCAGTTCGCCGACGCTCTCACCGGCTTCGCCGGCTTTGCCGATTTGTCGCCCCTCGTAGACGGTGCCGTCGCTCAGAATCAAATAGGCGTTCTTCATGGGTCTGTTCCTTTCCGTCGGATTTTGTCGGTTTACGCGAGGGTCGCCGCCATGACGGCTTTTATCGTGTGCATACGGTTCTCCGCCTCGTCGAACACGATGGAAGCCGGGCTTTCAAACACCTCGTCGGTGACTTCCATGCAGTCTATCCCGTAAGTATCGCCGATTTTTTCGCCGATACCGGTCTTGCGGTCATGGAAAGCGGGCAGGCAGTGCATGAACCGGCACTGCTCCCCGGCGAGCCGCATGAGTTCCGCCGTCACGCGGTAGGGCGACAGCGCCTTGATACGCTCCGCCCAGACCTCCTCCGGCTCGCCCATCGACACCCAGACGTCCGTATACAGCACGTCCGCGCCGCGAACCGCCTCCGCCGGGTCGGTACGGAACGCGACCGAACCGCCCGACAGCGCGCACAGGCTTTCGCAAGTCTCCCGCAACGATTTTTCCGGGAAATACGCCTCCGGCGCGCAAGCGACGAACTGCATGCCGAGTTTCGCACAGCCCACCATCAGGGAATTCCCCATGTTGTAACGCGCGTCGCCGAGATAGACCAGTTTCCGCCCGGCAAGCGAACCGAAATGCTCGCGAACCGTCAGGAAATCCGCCAGAATTTGCGTCGGGTGGGATTCGTTCGTCAGCCCGTTCCAGACCGGCACCCCGGCGTACTTCGCGAGTTCCTCGACGATTTCCTGCCCGTACCCGCGGTACTCGATACCGTCGAACATACGCCCGAGCACCCGCGCGGTGTCCGGGATACTCTCCTTTTTACCAATCTGCGAGCCTTGCGGGTCGAGGTAGACCGGGTGCATGCCGAGGTCGGACGCGGCGACTTCAAAACTGCAACGGGTGCGCGTGCTGGTCTTTTCGAAAATCAGGGCGATATTCTTGCCTTCGCACAGCCGGTGCGGGACGCCGGACCGTTTCTTTTGCTTGAGGTCCGCCGCCAAATCGAGCAGATACGT
>CANQTR010000153.1 GCA_947626805.1 uncultured Clostridia bacterium | reverse complement strand
GAGCATCAGCACCACGGCGATGATGACCGCGAGGAACGCGTTGCGCATCATGTGCGCGCCGAACCGTTCGGAAGTGGCGCTCAGGTTGACGTCGCGGCTGAGGTTCGGGTACTGCTCTGACAGCACGTCGAGCAGGTGCGCCTGCTGTTCCGCCGTCATTTCGGTCCGGCTTTCAATCATGACGGAGGAACCGCTGTAGGAGACAGAGGAAATGTAGTCGTCGCCCAGTTCCGTGTCGTGGCGAATGACGGATTCGACGTTCGCGGCGATGTCGCCGGTCGCGGTCTCGCCGAGGTCGACGGTCAACTCGTAACCGCCGGTGAAATCGATGTCGAGGTTCAGCCCGCGAATGAGGAAGGACAGGATTCCAATCACGAGCACGACCGCGACGATAATCAGCGTGACCTTCTTGTTTTTAATGAAGTGAAAATTCTTAAGCAACATCGCGTTTCCCTCCGAATCCGGCCTTGTAGGCCTTGACGCTCCCGATACCCATGCCGACGCCGAGGTTGAGCAGCGCGCGGGTCACGAGCAACGCGGTGATCAGGGAGATGACGACGCCGATTGCCAGCGTGGTCGCAAAGCCGCGAATCGTGCCGGTGCCGAAGAAGTACAGCACGACGCAAGCGATGAGCGTGGTGATGTTCGCGTCGAGGATTGCCCACAGGGCGCGCTTGTAACCGCTCTTGATGGCGCTCTTGACGCTCTTGCCGACGGCAAGTTCCTCTTTCATACGCTCAAAAATGACGACGTTCGCGTCCACGGCCATACCGATGGACAGGACGATACCGGCGATACCGGTCAGCGTCAGGTTGAACTGCCCGATGGCGAGCACCAGGAAGAAAATCGCCATATAGCACACCAGCGCGACCGACGCCCACAGACCCGGCACGCGGTAGTACACGGTCATGAACAGCATGACCAGCGCAAGCCCGATGGCGCCCGCAATCAGCGAGATACGGAGCGCGTCGCCGCCGAGGGAGGCCATGACCGTCGTCTGGTTCTCCAGCGAGAGGTTGTAATCCAGAGCGCCCGCGTCGATGTTGTTGGCGAGGGCTTCAGCCTCTTCTGCCGTGAACGTGCCGGAAATCTCCGCTTTTCCGCCGGTGATACCGGACGACGAATATTCGGAGGAGACTTGCGGGGAAGAGATGGTCACGCCGTCGACCTTGATGTCGAGCGTCGTGCCGTTTTGCGCGCAATACTTCGTCGCCTCGGCGAATTTCTTTTCGCCTTCGCTGTTGAATTCGAGGTTGACGACGTACTGCACCGCGCCGGTGGTCTCGTCCTGCCGGTACCCGGCCTCGGCGTGCTCGACGTCGTCGCCGGTCAGCATCGGGTCGGTCTGTCCGCTGATGCAGAATTCGAGGTAGGCGGTCTGCCCAAGCGTTTCCGCCGTCGCCGTCGGGTCCTCGACGCTCGGCAGTTCGACGACGAGCATATCGTCCTCGTAGAGGTAGGCGAGCGCTTCGGTATAGCCCGCGTTGTCGAGGCGGTTCCGCATGACTTCCAGCATGCCGTTCATGCCGCTGTCGTTGACGTCGGAGCCGTCCTTGCTTTCCGCACGGTAGGTAATGGAGGTGCCGCCCGCAAGGTCAAGGCCGAGGCGGACCGTTCCCTCCTCGAAGATGCCCTTGAGTTGCGTGCCGTCGGAGATATACACGCCGAAGATGGAAAATGCCAGCAACAGCGCGATGACCAGCAACAGCAAGACGAAGCGCGCGGCGCTCGTCGCTTTTGTCAGATTCATTTGCGTATATCCTTTCCTTTCGTTCTCATCTGTCAATTATACACGGAAAAAGGGGAATCGTCAAGAGGTTTTTTCATTTTTCAGGACCGCAACGGCACATTTTTCTACACGAATCTCGCTCAGCGGCTCTTTTCCGCCGTCCTCGCCGTCGAGCGACCAGACGCACGGCTCCTTTGCAACGATTTGACAGGAACCGACGTGACACAGGTGCAGCAGCGGGTCGTCCGTTTCCCCGTTGAGCAGTTTCGCCGTCAGCCGCCCCGCGTCCTTCAGGTTCGCCGGATAGCGCACCAGCAGCAGTTCGAACTTTCCGTCCTGAAAATCCACTTGCGTTTCGCCGAGTCTCACCATACCCGCCACGCTTCGCGTGTTCGCGACCGCACAGAACAGGAACGACCCCGCGAAATCCCCGCCGTCGGAATGCACCTCCAGCTGCACGGGACGAAGTTCGGAGAGGGCGGGCAGGGCGTTGAACAGGTAGGCGGTATGCCCGAGCAGGTTCTTGAGCGATTGGCTCGTGTTGAACGAGGTTTCGGCGAACGCCCCGCAACAGGCGATATAGGTGAACGGTTTGCCGTTGAACAGCCCGACGTCGTGCGGGACAGGCTCCGCTTTCAGCAGCGCCGCCGCCGCTTTCCGCCAATCGGTCGGAATGCCGAGGGAAACGGCGAAATCGTTGGTACTGCCGAACGGGAGGTACCCAATCGGGAGGTTCGTCCCGGACCGAAGGACCCCGTCGACCGCGAGGTGCAGCGTGCCGTCCCCGCCGCAAGCCGCCGCGAAATCGAATCGGCCGCTTTGCAACAGGGAAGAAATCTGTTCCGGGGTCTTTTCGCCCGGCTTTGTCGGCAGTACGGTCACTTCGCACCCGCCGTCGGTCAGCAGTTCAATCAGTTCGAGCAGGTGACGCTTCGCGGCGGATTTCCCGGCGCGCGGATTGACCGCAAGCAACAGTTTTCCCGTCATCGTCGATTCTCCTTTTGCTTTGCGTAAGGCGTGGACAAATAGGTAAGCGGCATATGCATTAGTATAGCACGTTCCCCCGAAAATGTCAACCCCTTCCGGGGGAATTCCGGCGCCCTATTTGTCTGTGTTACAATGATGTGTGACAAAAAGCAAAAAAAGGGTGGCGAATAGGAGAAACCTGTGGTAAGGTTAA
>CANQTR010000152.1 GCA_947626805.1 uncultured Clostridia bacterium | reverse complement strand
GTGGACCTTTCGCCGCTGTCGCTCGGGTCGTTCACGTTCGGCGTGACCGTGCGGGAAATGACGCAGGCGTACGCCTGTTTCGCCAACGGCGGGCTGACCTCGCACGCGCGGACCTATTCGGTCGTGCGGGACGCGCAGGGCAACATCGTGCTCGACAACCGGCAGGAACCGGAACAGCTCTACTCCGAAGCGACGGCGTTCCTGATGACCAAACTGCTCGAAAAGGTCATCACCGGCCCGCACGGCACGGCGCGGAACTACATCGACTTCCACAAGCAGTTCGGTCTGGAGGTCGCCGCCAAGACCGGTACGACCAACGACAACAAGGACTTCTACTTCTGCGGCTACACGCCGGACCTCGTCGGGGCGTGCTGGTACGGCTACGACAACAACAAGACCATCACCGCGAAGGGCGGCGCCGCCGCGGGGCTTTGGAACAGCGCGTTCCGCATGATTTACGAATACTACGAAGCGGAGGGCATTCCCTACGCGAAGTCGTTCGCACAGCCGAATTCCGTCGCCTACGCGAAGGGGACCGGCATGCGCATCTGCACGATTTCCGGCAAACTCGCGACCGACGCGTGCGAGAACGACATCGGGCATTACCTCGGCGGCGCGTCCGTCGTGACCGACGATTTCTATTACCTCAAGGCGGACCCGCCCGTGGAAACCTGCGACAAGCACATCGCCGTGCAATGGGACCGGGACACGCAAGCGATTTGCATGCCGGGGTGCGACTGTCCGGAAAGCAGTCTTGTCACGGTCGGCTTCCGGCGGCTGGAG
The DNA here is from genome assembly GCA_947626805.1 of uncultured Clostridia bacterium. GTDB lineage: Bacteria > Bacillota > Clostridia > Oscillospirales > CAG-382 > Coliplasma. The sequence goes on along the minus strand of CANQTR010000152.1, from coordinate 2,183 downwards.
AAATCCGAACGCACTTTCGCGCGCAACGTGCGTATTTCGGACGCTTCCTATATTTATATCGACGTGCCGTCGAATTACGTCTATCCGTCCGTGCGGGACGTGCCGTTCTATTACAACCTGTACGGCGAGGGCGAGTTCCCCGGTTCGAGCGGCGGGACGGTCTACAACCGCGTCTGCTCCGAACACCTGCACAGCGGTTCGCCGGACGAAGGCGGTTCGCCGGACGAGGGCGCGTCATGATAAAATCCTGCAACCTGCGGTTCGACGGGGCGGTCCCGCCGTCCGTATGCGCCGACGCGCTTTCCCGCGCCGGGTTCACGCACACGTTCGTGATGTGGGGCTTTGCCGGCGAGGGGATACGGGCGATTTCCGCCGCGTCGGCGGCGGGGCTTGCGGTCGAAACGGTTCACGCGGAGTACCGCGGGGTCAACGAGATTTGGCTGGACGGTCCGGTCGGGGAAGCGCGGGCGGACTATTTCCGTTCCTGCGTGCGCGGTGCGGCGGCGTGCGGCGTGCCGGTCGTGGTGCTGCACCTGTCGAGCGGGGATTTCCCGCCCGCGTTCAACGGGACGGGGCTTGCGCGCTACGCGTCGATTTGCCGCGAGGCGGAGCGGTTGCGGGTGTCCGTCGCGTTCGAGAACCTTCGCAAGACGTCCTACCTCGCCGACCTGTTCGCGAACCTGTCCTCCCCCGCGCGGAAGTTCTGTTTCGATTGCGGGCATGAGAACCTCTACGACGGCGGGCGCGGCGTCCTCGAACGCTACGGAAACGACCTCGTTTCGCTCCACCTGCACGACAATTTCGGCACACAGGACGACCACCTGACGCCGTTTACCGGGTCTATCGACTTCCGCCGCGTCGCGTCCCGCTTGCGCCCGTATTTCGCCGCGAATCCGTCGCTCCCGCTCACGCTGGAGCTGAAAAGCGTTTCGCCCGACCCGTACCGGTTCGCGCGGGAGGCGTTCGACGCCGCGTGCCGGGTGGAAGCGTTGATCGAGGGGCGGGCGTAAAAGGTACGTTTGGGGGTGCCAGCACCCCCAAGCCCCCTAGTGCAAAGTCAACTCCGTTGACTTTGGGGGTGGTAAAATTAGGGCTTTGCCTTCCTGCCTTGAGATTTTTGTTCGGTGCTTGCTCGGTTTTTGCCTTCGCGACCCTGATGTCACCGGCTCCAACGGCTTGCACTCGCAAGCCGTTCTCGCTCGCACCGTTTTGCCGTGGGAGAAATCGGCTTTTGGAGGAAAAAAGCAATGGTTTTTGAAGAAATACGGTTCCCGTTAAAAGACGGGCGGGAGGCGCTTTTGCGGAGCCCCCGCGAGGAGGATGCGGAGGAAATGCTCCGTTTCATCACCCGAGCGTCCGGCGAAACGGCGTATTTGATGTGTTACCCGGAGGAGTTTGCGGATTTCACGCCGGAACAGGAAAAGGCTTTCATCAACAACGCCCGTTGCAAGCCGAACGAGTTGATGATTGCCTGCTTTGTGGACGGGAAATTGGCGGGAAATTGCGTGATTTCTTTCCGTACCGGCATGAAAGACCGCCACAGGGCTTCCGCTGCAATCGCGCTCCTGCAAGCGTATTGGAACCTTGGGATTGGAACCAGAATGTTCGAGGAAATGATTCGGACGGCAAAAGACCGCGACGGCGTTCGTCAAATCGAACTCGAATTTATCGAGGGCAACAGCAGGGCGAGAGGGCTGTATGAGAAAATGGGTTTCCGTATCACCGGGGTGAAACCGGACGCGATTCGAATGAAAGACGGCACGTTTGTAAACGAGTACATGATGCTGAAACGGCTGTGACGCTTTTTTCGTTCGGCGTAGGAAAATAAAATACGGTGCAGTACCGTTTTTCGGTCTTGCGCCGTATTTTTGTGTTTTGGTTTTTCGGAAAATGGGGGTGTGGGGGAACGCGTTCCCCCACCGTACCCCCCGAACCTATCGTTGGTATTGCGCGACGGCAAGCCTGTCGCACCGCTCGTTGTACGGGTGCCCGGCGTGACCGCGAATCCAGCGGAAGGTCACGTCGTGGCGTTCGAGCTGGACGAGAAGCCGTTTCCAGAGGTCAACATTGAGCGCGGGCTTGCCGTCCGCCTTTTTCCAGCCGCGCTTGACCCAGTTTTCCAGCCAATGCTTTTCGACGGCGTCGACGAGGTAGCGCGAATCGCTGGTCAGCAGGACGCGGCA
>CANQTR010000151.1 GCA_947626805.1 uncultured Clostridia bacterium | reverse complement strand
GAGGACCTCGCGTCCTATAATATCGAGGTCGTTTCGACGGCGGTCGAGAACATCGATTTCACCGACGCGTTCACCGCCGCGGTCGAGGCTAAGCAGGTCGCCGCCCAGAATAAACTGCAGGCGCAAATCGCGCAAGAGCAGGCGACGATGGAGGAGAACGCGTCCGCGGAACGCAAGGTCATCGCGGCGGAGGCGGAGGCGGAAACGCAAAGAATCGAGGCCGAAGCGGAGGCGGAGATTCGCCGAATCCAGGCGGACGCCGCGGAATACGCGGGGCAGAAGGACGCCGCAATCAACGACGCGCTTGCCGGGTCGCTGACCGAGGCGCTGCTGCAGTACTACCTGATTGAAGGGTGGGACGGCAAACTGCCGGAAACCTACGTCGGGGACGACGGCGCGCTATCCATTCTCGACATCGCCGCCCTCGCGCAACAGGCGGCGCAATCCGCCGAATCGGTTCCGGCGGAGTAAGCGGCGCGCGGAGAGGGGTTTCCGGGACGGCGGTCGAAAAAGGAGGGAGCGAATTGTCGAAGGGCAACTTTTGGGGGACCCCGTTCGGCGGATTCTTCGACTGCAACGGGGACGGGCAGGAGGACTTCGGCGAGCTTTGGCTTGCGGAGCAGCTGTTCGAGGACCTCTCGGATTGGCGTTCGGAGGTCGAGGACGGTTCCGCCTACGGGCTCTTTCCGGAGGACTATGCAACGCGGGAGGCATACGAGGACGCGCTCGCGGATGCGAAGCGCGGTCAAAAAACGCGTCACACGCGCAACGGTCCGCCCGCCGAATAAAGGGATTTCTGAAAAAACGGAGGATTCCCCGTCGGGGGACCTCCGTTTTGTTTATTTTCTTGTCGCGGGGGTCACTTTGCGGCGGGACGCACGGTGCTGTGCAGTCCGGTCCGGCGGCGGAGACAGCCGGGACCGAAAACCTCCAAAACGGCGCACATTTTGTCCGTCGCACAGACCAGAACGCTTTCGCGGTACCGCGGCGGGCGGAGATTGAGCGGGAACATGTGTTTGGCGATGACGTCCCGTTCCCGCGCGGTCAGCGCAAAATCCCGACAGGCGTTCTCCAGCGCCCGTTTTGCGTGGTGGAACCCGTGCAGGCGGTGCGAGGGGTCGTTCTTGTGCCAATCGTACTGGAAATAGTCGTGCAAAAGCGCCCCGCGGACCAGCGCGACCCGATTCAGCGGAATGTGAAGCCGCCGGGCGAGGTACAGGCTGACGAACGCCACGTTGACGCAATGCTCGTAGACGCTCACGTCGCCGTGCTGAACGAACGCACGCCCGACCAGCATGCCCCGCGCGCGTAGGATTTCCGCGCCGTGCCGCCGAATCTCCGCGCGAAGTTCCGCCGCCCTCGCTATACTCTTTGCGTTCGGCATGAGAACCACCCCCTTTCCGAATACTATGCTTTATGTTTTTTCGATTTTGATACAAGCATTTTCCGGTACAGGAAAGAGCTTGAAATGAACGTAAGCCGGTGCCGTGACATGGGGAGGATAACCGTTTCCAAAATAAGAAAAGGTACGAATCAATAATGAAAAAATGCAGGAAGAACGGAAAGGTTTAAGGCAACCGTATGTCATCTCGCGTCATTTGGTGTTCCAACCAGTCAAGGAGTTGCCCGATTTTGGATTCATCTTCTTTAATCAATTTAATTTCATCCAAATGAAACCACCAAAACGAGTTCATATACCGGAATAAAATCGGGAAGACCTTTTTTTCAAAAACGCTAAACTCGTAGTTTTCTTGAATATAGCGCATATTTTCCAAGAACAAGTTTATCCGAAGCTCGTCCAAAGTTTCATCATAGAGATACAGCCGCCTGTCGCCTTTTTCGCCGAACAACCGCTTATCGGAAACGCCCCATAGCGCTTCCCGTACAGCATAGTTCAAAACCGGCTCTTTCCCGCATAAATTGAAATCAATCAAGCCCACAAAATGATTGTTCTCATCGAGAAGTATATTACTATCGTTCAAATCAGCCTGAAAACAGGATGTCGGCAACAAAGGATATACCGTGCTTAATTCTTTTTGCCGTTTATAGAACATTTCCAAAAGAGCCTCAGCCCGCGTCAAATGTGCAGGGAGATTTTCTCTTATATATTTCACAAACGCAACCGCACATTCGGTCGCTTCGTCGGTCGTATAGGGAGCGCGGAACGGCTCAAGCAGACAGTATGCGGAAGGCCAATCCAAGATGTCCAGTTTTGCGGCGGCAATTTTCCCCAAGGAGCGCATAACATCCGGGGTGTAGCAATTGTGTCCCAGGGTGTCTCTGTACGTTTCCTCACCAATGTGTTCGGCGGTTTCATAAACGGAATATTCTTCGGCAAACGTATAATAATCACGCCCGTCTATTGTGTCGCGGTGAAGGAGCTCTCCGTTACGGTTCGGTACGACAGCCGGACAATACAATCCCGTTTTACGGTATTCCTCCATCAGTTTGAACCAGCCTGCAATTCTGTGTTCGTCGCTGAAGGTGTTGGATACTTGTTTAATTACAAGTTTTCGTTGCCCATCCGTCACAAAATATACTTTTCTGTAATCATCATCACCACGACATAAATCCAATGTTTGGACATTGGATATTTCTGTATCATAGTAAAGTGAAATAGGGGAATCCATAACACACTTCCTCACGTTTCATCCCTGATTCCGACTGATATGCCGAAAAAACTCACTCCCGGTGAAAACTTACACCGCATAGGCGCACTTTGAAATTTTTCTGTGCCTTGTGTCAATCTCTGCAAGAGGATATCTATGTTCTTGTGATTTTAATAAGGGCGCTTTTAGCAACCCCAGCGGGATACTTCCATTTCAAGAATACACCATTTTACGGCGTTCGTCAACCGAAAGGTCAAAATTTTCCGAAACTTTGGAATTTCCGCGCATGATTCCGCCGAAAGGACGGAGATCCTCTGTGCATATCTCACAAATCACAGATTTTTTCGAAAATCCCCTTGACAAACGCACGCGAATGGAGTATAGTATTAGT
>CANQTR010000150.1 GCA_947626805.1 uncultured Clostridia bacterium | reverse complement strand
TGCGCCTTTAGCCCAGTTGGATAGAGCGTTTGGCTACGAACCAAAAGGCCGGGGGTTCGAGTCCCTCAAGGCGCGCCACGTCGCGGCAAGTCCTTTTTGGCTTGCCGCGATTTTTATGCAAAATCGCGGCTGTCGCCTTTCGGACTGCCGCTCCTTTTCCCCACAAAGTCTTGCGACTTTGCGGGGGACCCCGTATTTATCGTCCACAACGCGGGTTTACTCTTCTGTAATAGGCGTCCATTTTGGTCTGTCCTTCCACATCGGAGCAAAGTATGCTTTGCTCCGACGTTTTTATTTCGACCGTTTCAAGAGGGAGTACTTTTCGAAACGCACGGCAAAAGCTCGACGCGATTTCAAAATTCTTTCTTTTTGTGAAACTTTTTACTGGTAACCTCTCCTTCTATAAAGCTGACAAGCCGACCGTTTCAGAACGCGCACGCGTCCGAGGCAGTCGTCTACACGGGTCCTGTCGACGCGTACTTTGCCTACCGTTTCGGTTCGCTGGACGAAAAGAACAACGCCTTGTACGAAAAGTATCGCGCCCTCGCCGAAAAAGAGCCGCACGTCCTGTTCGGCGGTCGGCTCGCGGAATACAAGTATTACGACATGGACAAAGTCATCGCGGAAGCGTTGAAAGCGGTGGAACGGGTGCGGTAAAACCGCCCATTTTTCCCGATTTGCGTGTCTAAAGGCTATTTGCACAACCAAACCTACAAAAATTCGATAAATTTCGACGATTCTTCATGTGCCATTTGTCGATTCTCCTGCTAAAATAGAGTTAACCGGAATAAAACCGGAATACTTCAAAAGAACAGGAGAGAAATGTCATGCAATTGTTGTCTGAACCTACGGAACGCTCCGCCGTCGTACTTGCGGAAAAGGTCGCGGCTCGCCTAAGAAAGGACGGTATCCATGTGACGACAGACGGCGCGAGAATCATCACCGCCGACGGGGTATTCGTCATTCGAAACGGAATCGACTGCGTCATAAAAGTCGGTCGCGAAACCCTCCTGCCGGCTCAATTGGAAGTCGACGCACTGTTCGCGCTCATCGCGTGCGAACATACCGCGTCGGGGGACCGTGTGAAAGTCGAAGCCATGCATTTTGTGAAATCGCTCGGCATTCCCGTCCATATGCGTGGGTATGTTTTCCTGATATCCGCCATTTGTATCGCGGCAAGGGACCCGGACCAGCTGACATCTCTCACGAAATGTCTGTATCCTCGCGTAGCCGCGATTTATCAGGTGGATGTCCGGTGCGTCGAACGCAATATTCGGAACGCCATCGACGCGGCATACAACAGAAACCCCGAACAGTTGAAGCAGTGTTTCTACTACAACGTCAACAAGCCCTATTGTGCCGAAGTCATCACGCTCGCCGTCGAAACGATTCGGCAGGCGTTATTTGAATAAAAGCGGCAATCCTTTCAAAAACGGAGCGAGGGCCTTTCCCCGACTCCGTTTTTTTCTGTGGCAACAGTTGCGCTCCGCGAACCCTTTATCGGGCTTTGACGGCAAGCGATTCGCCGGCGGAGAGAGCGATGAATGCGTGACGAAACGGTTTTCGCTCGCCTTTGGGGTTGCATTGTTCGACGCGGTCGCACGCCGAAAAGAGCAGGACGCCGCACAGAGCACAGCACAGGAAACGAAACGATTTTTTCATATCGAACCCCCAGACAGAAAACGATATCCCGTCGATTGGATTTGCTTAACGGCGCGCCCGGAAATGCCGCCCGGCGACGGAACGGAGGGACAACGCGAGCGCGAACAGCGTCAACAGCGGGAACGCGACGCGGAGCGGCAGGGAAGTCCCGTCGGCGGCGACCGAAAGGTCGAACAGGTTCGCAAGGCAGAACGACGGCACAACGCCGCCGGCAAACAGCCCGACGAGGTACGGCGGGAACAGCAACGCGGCGAGCGCAAGCGCCGGGAACAGCGGGTGCCGTATCCGCGCGGACAGCGCAAAGCCGAGCAGGGCGACCGTCGCGCAGAGCAGAATCCGGCAGACGCCCCAGCGCAGGACGACGCCGAACAGCGTGCCTTTCGCGCCCAGTTCCGCAAGCGCCGAAACGCTCGCGGCGGGGGCGTCCGGCAGCGGGAGCGTATAGAGCGCCCGCACGGAAAGCGCGTCCGTGAGGAAGCAGAGCGCGCCGACCGTCGCCGCAAAGCCGACGCTGAGCGCCAACTTAACGAACGCCGTCCGCAATCGCCCGTTTGCGGCTGCATACAGGACCGGTCGAAAACCGCACCGGTCCTCCGCCGCGTAGGCGAACGCCGGAAACAGCAGGAGCAACAGCAAAAGCAGGTCCGGCGTTTCCAGACAGAGCGCCTCCCAGCCGCCCCCGTAGACCACTTGCGCGTCGACGCCGCCATCCCGCAGTTCCCGCACCCGCGCGACCTCGTCGGCGGCACGCCGAAACGGTTCGAGTTTCCGCTGTGCGGTTTCCCACGCGCTTTGCGCCGCGAGGGTTTCCCCGTAGGTGGCGGTCCCTTCCTCCCATTTTTGCGCGTACAGCGTCGCCTGTTGTCGTAAGTTGTCGAAATTTTCCTGTTCTTCCGCGATCAGGCGTTCCGCTTCGTCGAGCGGGACGCTCTGGTAGGTCTGCAGATACGAGCGGTAAACGGATTCCCGAAACGGGAGTTTGCCGTTTGCGGTATTGACGGCGGAAATTCCTTTGCAAAGCAGGAGCAGAAGGATTGGCAACAGCAGTCCCGACCGGACGAACAGTTTTCGCATTTCACAGTGCGCCAACGTATGCCGCAGGGGAAGATGAATCTGTATTTTCGGCAGGCGGACGCGGAACCGACGGTTCTTCCGCCGCGTCCACAGGAACCAAAGCGCGCACAGGCAGACGGCGGTCCCGAAACAGAACACCGCCGGAACAAACAGGACGAGCGGGACGGAACGCCCGAAAATCCCGACCGAGCGGTATTGCGAAAAGAGGTTCCCCGCGTCCCAAAGCCGAAACAGGTTGAGCGCCTGCCACACGTCGCCGAGCCGGTAGGACGGCAGGCGGTAGAGCAA
>CANQTR010000149.1 GCA_947626805.1 uncultured Clostridia bacterium | reverse complement strand
TCCACGAAAAGCACCAAAGCCGAAACGGTCGAGGAGATTGCCGGCTGTGCGGCGGCGATGCGGGAGCACGCGTTGCGCGTGGAGAGCGAGTTTCCACTTTTCGAAATCGTCGGCACCGGCGGGGACGGAGCGCACAGTTTCAATATCTCCACGACGGCCGCCTTTGTCGCCGCCGCGGGCGGTATGAAGGTCGCAAAGCACGGCAACCGCGCCGCGTCGTCCAAATGCGGGACGGCGGATTGCCTTGAGGCGCTCGGCGTCAACATCGACCAGTCGCCGGAGATGTGCGCGAAGTTATTGCGCGACGTGGGCATGTGTTTCTTCTTTGCCCAGAAGTACCACACGTCCATGAAGTACGTCGGCGCGATTCGCAAGGAACTCGGCGTCCGCACGGTGTTCAATATCCTCGGTCCGCTGACCAACCCCGCGTCGCCGCAAATGCAGTTGCTCGGCGTGTATGACGAATCCCTCGTCGAGCCGCTCGCGAAGGTGCTGATGAGCCTCGGCGTGAAACGGGGAATGGTGGTGTACGGGAAGGACAAACTCGACGAACTCTCCCTGAGCGACGCGACCGCCGTCTGTGAATTCGCGGACGGGTACTACCGCTCGTCGGTCGTCACGCCGGAGCAGTTCGGGCTCAAACGGTGTGAAAAGTCCGACCTCGTCGGCGGAACACCCGCGGAGAACGCGGCAATCACGACCGCGATCCTGCGCGGCGAAAACGGCCCGAAACGGGACGCGGTACTGCTCAACGCGGGCGCGGCGCTCTACATCGGGCGCAAGGCGGAAAGCATCGCGGACGGCGTGCGCCTTGCGGCGTCGCTCATCGATTCCGGCAAAGCGTATGAAAAACTCAAACAGTTCGTTTCCGCGTCCAACGCCTGAAACGAAAGGAAGGAACCGATTATGACCAACCCTAAAGGGCGTTTCGGCGTGCATGGCGGGCAGTATATTCCCGAAACGCTCATGAACGCCGTCGCCGAACTTGAAGAGGCCTACGACCGTTACAAGGACGACCCGGACTTCAACCGGGAACTGACGGAACTGCTCAACGAATACGCCGGACGCCCGTCCCGTCTGTACTTCGCAAAGAAACTCACGGAAACGCTCGGCGGCGCGAAAATTTACCTCAAGCGGGAGGACCTCAACCACACCGGGGCGCACAAAATCAACAACGTGCTCGGGCAGGCGCTCCTCGCGAAGAAGATGGGCAAGACCCGTCTGATTGCGGAGACCGGCGCGGGACAGCACGGTGTCGCGACGGCGACAGCCGCCGCTCTGTTCGGCATGTCGTGCGTGGTGTTCATGGGCGAGGAGGACACCGTCCGGCAGGCGCTCAACGTCTACCGTATGCGCCTGCTCGGCGCGGAGGTCGTCCCGGTCAAGACCGGCACGGCGACGCTCAAGGACGCCGTTTCGGAGGCGATGCGGGAATGGACCAGCCGTATCTCGGATACGCACTACTGCCTCGGTTCGGTCATGGGGCCGCACCCGTTCCCGACCATCGTGCGGGACTTTCAGGCGGTCATTTCCCGCGAAGCGCGGCGGCAAATCCTCGAAAAGGAGGGACGTCTGCCGGACGCGGTCATCGCTTGCGTCGGCGGCGGCTCGAACGCAATCGGCAGTTTCTATCACTTCATCGGCGACGCGGGCGTGCGACTGATTGGCTGTGAGGCGGCGGGGCGCGGCGTCGATACCCCGGAAACCGCCGCGACGGTGAATACCGGTCGGCTCGGCATCTTCCACGGCATGAAATCCTATTTCTGCCAGGACGAATTCGGACAAATCGCCCCGGTGTACTCGATTTCGGCGGGACTGGACTACCCCGGCGTCGGTCCGGAGCACGCATACCTGCACGACATCGGACGCGCCGAATACGTCCCGGTGACCGACGAGGAGGCCGTGCAGGCGTTTGAATTCCTTTCCCGCACCGAAGGCATCATTCCGGCGATAGAATCCGCCCACGCCGTCGCCTACGCGATGAAGATGGCACCCGCCATGGCGAAGGACAACATCCTCATCGTCACGATTTCCGGGCGGGGGGACAAGGATTGCGCGGCTATCGCGCGTTACAGAGGGGAGGATTTGCATGAGTAATATTCGGAAAGCGTTTGCGAACGGCAAGGCGTTTATCCCGTTCATCACTTGCGGCGACCCGGATTTGGAAACCACCGCACAGGTCGTCCGCGCGGCGGTCGCCAATGGGGCGGATTTGGTCGAACTCGGCATTCCGTTCTCCGACCCGACCGCCGAGGGACCGGTCATTCAGGCGGCGAACCTGCGCGCGCTGAACGGCGGGGTGACGACGGAAAAGATTTTCGGTCTGGTTCGCGACTTGCGGCGGGACGTGACCGTGCCGATGGTGTTCATGACCTACGCGAACGTTGTTTTTTCCTATGGGACCGAGCGATTCGTTTCCACTTGCGCCGAAATCGGCATCGACGGTCTGATTTTGCCGGACGTGCCGTTCGAGGAGAAGGACGAGTTCCTGCCGGTCTGCCGGAAACACGGGGTCGACCTGATTTCCCTGATTGCACCGACGTCCGCACAGCGCGTCGCGACGATTGCGCGGGAGGCGGAAGGGTTCCTGTACATCGTTTCCAGCCTCGGCGTGACCGGCGTTCGCTCGCATATCGACACGGACATTTCGTCCATCGTTTCCGTCGTCCGCGAGAACACGGACGTCCCGTGCGCGGTCGGGTTCGGTATCTCCACGCCGGAACAGGCGAAGAAAATGGCGGAGCGGTCGGACGGGGCAATCGTCGGTTCGGCAATCATTCGCTTGCTCGCACAGTACGGTCGCGACGCGGCGCCCCAGGTCGGCGCGTACGTCCGGCGCATGAAAGACGCGTTGCGCTGAGCCCTTTCCAAAAAGTCGGGGAATGGGGCAGAAAAAACTGTGAAAATTTTCCCGTTTACCCCCTTGACATTCGCGCGGAAATGTGGTAGAATACTTGTCGACAGTGAGGGGAGCGGTCCTTTCGCAAGTCGATTTTGCGCCTTTAGCCCAGTTGGATAGAGCGTTTGGCTACGAACCAAAAGGCCGGGGGTTCGAGTCCCTCAAGGCGCGCC
>CANQTR010000148.1 GCA_947626805.1 uncultured Clostridia bacterium | reverse complement strand
TCCATCTTGTCGGCAATCATCAGCCGCAGCGCCGCGTCCGGGTCGCCGCCCGCCGCACGGACGACTTCCGCGAAACCTGCCGCCTGTTTGGTCAGGATTTCCTGCATACCGCGCGCCTCGGCGTCCATGCGGGCGTAGATAGCGTCCGCCTCGCCCTTCGCTTTGCGGCGAATCTGCTCGGCCTCCGCTTCGGCCTCCAGTTCGAGTTGGCGTTTCTTGATTTCGGTCTGCACGATGACGTCGGCCTCCAAAGTCGCCTTTTCGCGCTCGGAACGGGCGAGTTCGGCCGCTTTTTCGGCGGCGTAGGACTCTTCGAGGGCTTTCGCCGCCTGGATTTTCTCGGCGGTCACGGCGATTTTTTGCGCCTTCGCCTCCTGCTCGCGCAATTCGGCGTTGGACATGGCGATTTCCGCTTTCGCGGCGTTTTCGCCCTGAATCGCCACGGAATCCGCCTCGGAGACCTGAATCCGCTGCTCCTTCTTCGCGTTCGCTTCGCCGATAGAACCGTCGCGTTCCTTTTCGGCGACGCTCTTCTTCGCGTCGTTGATAGCCTTCGCCGCCGCTTCCTTACCGAGCGCTTCGATATAGCCGCTCTCGTCGCTGATGTCGGTCACGTTGACGTTGATGAGCCGCAAACCGATTTTCTTCAGTTCGACTTCGACGTTGCGGCTGACCGCTTCGAGGAACTTATCGCGGTCGGTGTTGATTTCCTCGATGTCCATCGTCGCGATAATCAAACGCAACTGTCCGAAGATGATGTCCTTCGCGAGTTCCTGAATTTCCGGCAGTCTCAGCCCGAGCAGACGCTCGGCGGCGTTCTGCATGACGCCCGGCTCGGTCGAGATACCGACCGTGAAACTGGACGGCACGTTGATACGAATGTTCTGCCGCGACAGGGCGCTCTTCAGGTCCACCGTGATGGACAGCGGGGTCAGGTCCAAAAATTCATACGCCTGAACGACCGGAATGATGAATTTCGCGCCGCCGTGGATACAGACGGCGCTCTTGCTGGAGCCGTCCTTGTTCTTCCCGACCTTACCGTAAATGACCATGATTTTGTCCGACGGGCATTTCTTATACCGCGAAAACGCCCAGACGATGACGGAAAAGGCCAAGACGCCGAGTACGATTAACAGGATAACAGTTTCAGGCATGAAAGGTTCCTCCTCTGTTTTTGGGAATTATTGCTGTATTTTTCTTTGTACGATGAGTTCGGTCCCGCCGCTGATGCCGACGACGACGATTTGCTCGCCGTCCGCGATTTGCTCGGTTTCGTCGGTGACCGCGTCCTTTTCGACCAGACGGCCGCCGAGGAGCAGATTCACCTTGCCGCGCCCGGTCCGCGCGGGCGGGATACGCAAATAGACCGTGCCGGACGCGCCGAGGGCGTCGCGAATGTTCTCCGTGCCGTCCGCCTGCAGGGAATACACGAAACGGAACAGCAACGCAATCAGCACCATCGCCGCAAGCCCGGATACCGCCGCGACCGCCACCGACGCCGGGAGCGGGAACGCCAGCCGCACGCACAGAACGCCGACCCAGCCGAGCACGCACAGGAACGCGATGATGCCCCGGAACGTGAACAGCCGCAAGCCGCCGTCCAGACCGGCGTGTCCCGGGTGGTCGGACGTATGCCCTTCGAGCAGGGCTTCGTGCGCGTCGACGTCGTGACCGCCGCCAAAATCGTGAGCGCCGTCGAAATCGTGAGCGCCGTCAAAATCATGTCCGCCCACGTCATGCGCGCCCACGTCATGCGCGTCGAAATCGTGACCGCCCACGTCGTGACCGCCGTCGAAATCATGACCGGCGCCGTCCGCGCCATGGTCAAAACCGATGCCGATGAGCATCAGCACGGTCTGCAGGACCAGAAACACGGTCGCCGGAATCGCGACGCAAGCGAATACCTGCCCCGCCGTGCCGAGGGATTCCCACCAAGCCGTCATTTTTCAAAACCCCTTTCGTTTTTTCAATCAAGGTGTTGCAACAATTCCTCCGCCTGCCGTCGCATTTTGGCGGAGTAGTAGGCATAGAGCATGATTTCCAGCACCAGCGCGAGCCGTTTCTTCCCGCCGGGGCGCGGTTCCTTGAAATCGCTCGTGATATAGAGGATATGGGTGCGTATCTCGTCCCGGTCCGGCTGATGCCCGTCCAGAACCGCCAACAGGTTAATATAGTAATTGTAGAGTTCTGAATCGTCCACGATGTCGTCGCTCGCGTCGTCAAGATGCCCGTTGATATAGGAAAGCAGTTTCGCGATGGTGTCGATTTGCATACTTTCCCGTAACATGTTGATGGTCACGATGCGGCAGAACTGATTCCGGTTATACATTTTATGCTCCGGCGGCGGTAAAAACCCCCGCTTGACCCAATTCTGCACCTCATAGGGCGCAAGCCCCGTCATTCTCGTCACTTGCGAAAGCACCAGCCCGCCCGACAGGAACAGCGTATCGAGCAGGTCCCGCGCCGCGTCCGGTCGGAGCGCCTGCAGTTCGATGGTGGTCCCCGGTAGTTTTCTTTCCATAACGATTCTCCTTCCCCGTATCCTCGTTTTGGATTATAGCACACAATCACGCGATTGTCAATAGGTTCCGCGTGATTTTTTGAAATTTTTTTCGACAAATTTTTCCGGGTCAAAAAAAGGGTGCCCTTTTCGGGACGAACCCCTCCGCCTTCCCGAGCAAGTCCGGGCAAAAGAAATTGGCGGGGTCGTGCGAGAAATTTTCAAAAACCCCTTGACAAACGGACGTGAATGTGGTATCCTATATCTGCTGTGGACGCCGGAGTGGCGGAATAGGCAGACGCCCCGGACTTAAAATCCGGTGAGATTCAACCCTCGTGCCGGTTCGACCCCGGTCTCCGGCACCAAATTTCCCGGTTTTCCAAGGTTCCCGGTATTTCCCCAGTTTCCCAAGGTTTCCGGTATGCTTCCGGTTCCCCAAGGTTTTCGGTGTGTTTCCGGTTCCCCAAGGTTCCCGTAGATTCGCGATTTCCACGATTCGCGCTCCAGTCGGCGCGTCATATCGCGGGGTAGAGCAGTTGGTAGCTCGTCGGGCTCATAACCCGGAGGTCGAAGGTTCAAGTCCTTCCCCCGCAACCA
>CANQTR010000147.1 GCA_947626805.1 uncultured Clostridia bacterium | reverse complement strand
CTCCGCGCCGGACAGCCGGTGAAATACTTCGCGTAGACCTCGTTGAAGGCGGCGAAATCCCCCATGTTTTGCAGGAAACAGGTGGTTTTGACGACCTTCGTCAGGTCGCTCCCGGCGGCTTTGAGCACAGCCGCGAGGTTCTTGCAGACCTGCTCGGTCTGTTCGGCGATGCCGCCCTGCACGAGTGCGCCGCTTTCCGGCAGCAGCGGGATTTGCCCGGACGTGTAGACCAGCCCGTCGGTCAGAATCGCTTGCGAGTACGGACCGATGGCGGCGGGGGCGTTTTCGGTGTGAATGACGTTCATTTTTGGGTACTTCCTTTCTGTTTTCAGTACGGGCGGACCGTCAGGTGGACGGCGAACCCGAGAATTTCCTCCGCGAGGTAGGCGAACGTCGCCTTGCCGTTCGCGTCGCGGACGACGCTTGTCTCGTCGATGGCGACGCCGCGCTGGGCGAGGTGGAAGATTGCGCGGTCGACGTCGTAGGTGCCGACGGCGATGTGCCCGTTCCGACCGCGACCGTTGCGTTTCATGACCTCAAACGGACCGACGAAGTAGGACACGGGGATTTCCCGCGTCCCGAACCCGAACGCGCCGTCGAGCAGGGACGCGGCGGCTTTCGCCTCCGCCTCCGTCGAGGCGTTCAGCCCGATGTGGGAAAGCCGGAAACCGAGCAGGAGCGCGACCGCCCGTTTCGTCCGTTCGCGAATCTCCGCGAAATCGCCCGCTTCCACAAGCGCGTCGCTCACCATGAACGACCCGCCGCAAGCGAACACCTTGCCGAACGACAGGTACTGCAGCAGGTTCTTCTCGCTGATTCCGCCGGTCGGCAGGAACCGGACGTTCCCGTAGGGCGCGGACATCGCCCGAATCATCGCGAGCCCGCCCGCGGCTTCCGCCGGGAAGAACTTGACGTGCGTCAGCCCGAGCGACAGCGCCGTTTCCAAATCCGACGGCGTGGCGCACCCCGGAACGATGGGATAGCCTTTCGCGAGGCAGTGTTTCACGACCTCCGGGTTCAGACCGGGCGACACGAGGAAATCCGCGCCCGCCCGCACCGCGTCGTCCGCTTGCGCCGGGGTCAGCACCGTGCCCGCGCCGAGCAGCATATCCGGGTACGCCGCGCGAATCGACGCGATTGCCTCCGCCGCGCAAGGCGTGCGGAAGGTGATTTCCGCCGCGTTCAGTCCGCCGTCCCGCAACGCTTGCGCGAGCGGCAGGGCGTTTTCCGCTTTGGCGATTTTGATGACCGGAATGAGCCCGGTCCGTTCCAGTCTGGTGAGAAGTTCCATGAAACGTCCTTCTTTCTGTGCGATTTGTTACGCTTATCATAGCACAGTTTCGGGGAAATGTCAAGCATGTGTGGGGGCGTTGCCCCCCATCCCCCATTCAAGGGACTTTTTGAAAAAGTCCCTTGAAAATCTTCAAAAATTTTTCGGTTGGGGGTTAAAAGAAAGTAATGGGGTTCCGCTTAGCCTTTCCCGCCGGGCAAAGAGGCGAGGCGGACGAGAATCACGTCGTCGCCGATCCGTTCGACGCAATCCCACGGGACGGTCAGGCGTTTCTTCGGGGAGAGCAGACCGGCGATGCCGTCGCCGGGCAGGACCAGACGCGTGACCTGCCCGTTCGTGCAGTTGACTTCGATGTCGCACACGCAACCGAGCGCGCTGCCGTCGCAAACGTTGACGACCTCCTTGTTTTTCAGCGAGGTAAACAGACAGCACACGGGCGCGGGACCTCCTTTCCCCCTGCTCATAACAGGATACAAATCAGCCCGCCGCTGCCCTCGTTGACGATGCGGCTGATGGTTCCGGTGATTTTCTCCCGCGCGTCGGCGGGCATGTGCGCGAGTTTGCTGGTAAGCCCTTCGCTGACCAGTTCGTGCAGGGTCTTTCCGAACATATTCGATTCCCAAATCGCCTGTGGGTCGGATTCGAACTCCTTGAGCAGGAAACGGACCAGTTCTTCGGACTGGCTTTCCGTGCCGACCATCGGGCTGACCTCGGTCTGAATGTCCGCCTTCATCATGTGAATGGACGGCGCGGACGCCTTCAGCTTGACGCCGTATCCGCCCGGCTGCTTGACGATTTCCGGTTCCTCGAGCCGCATATCCTCCACCGACGGCATGACGATTCCGTAGCCGGTCGCCATGACGTCGTCGAGCGCGGACGCGACCTTGTCGTATTTTCGCTTGACTTCGGACAGTTCGGTCATGATACGCAACAGTTCCCGCTCGTCGTCGATGGCGAACCCGGATTTCTCGCCGAGAATGCGGTAGAAGATGGCGTCCGGAATGCGAAGTTCGACGGTCGCGCTGCCCTCGCCGAGCCGGATACCGTCCAGCCGCGCCGTGACGCTCCCGTCCTCCAGTTCGAGCGATTCGAACGCGGGGCGCACGTCCCCGACCTTGCCGAGCGACTGCACGCAATTCCCGACCGCTTCAAACAGCCGCTCGCGAATGCCGTCGTGTTCGTCGAGCACCTCCAACCAGCCCGGCGTTTGCAGGCGGACCTCCCGGAGCGGGAACTCGTACAGGACGTTCTTGAGGATTTCCCGAATGTCGTTTTCGCCCAGTTCCAGACAGTTGACCGGCACGACCGGCACCCGGTACTGCTCCTCCAAATCGGCGCAAAGCGCGAGCGTTTGCGGGGCGGACGGGCGCGCGCAATTCAGCACGACCGCAAACGGCTTCTTCAGTTCCCGCAATTCCGCGACGACGCGCTGCTCCGCCTCGACGTAGTTTTCCCGCGGGATTTCGCCGATACTGCCGTCCGTCGTCACGACGATGCCGATGGTCGCGTGCTCGCGAATGACCTTTTCCGTGCCCATTTCCGCCGCGTCCTCGAACGGCAACGGGTCGGGGGACCACGGGGTCATGACCATGCGGGGCTGTCCTTCCTCGGTCGGTCCGATGACGCCGGGAATGATGTACCCCACGCAATCGATTAGTTTCACCCGGAAGGACGCGCTGCCGTCGAGGTGGACCGTCGCCGCCTCCTCCGGAATGAATTTCGGCTCCGTCGTCATGACCGTCCGACCGGAGCCGGATTGCGGCATTTCGTCCGTTGCGCGTTCGCGTGAGAAGCCGCTCTCGATGTTCGGCAGCAGCAGCTGCTCCATGAACTTCTTGATGAGCGTGGATTTTCCCGTTCGTACCGGTCCGACTACGCCGATGTAGATGTCGCCGCCGGTCCGTTCGGCGATGTCCTGATAAATGGATTGCTCCAGCATACGATTCCCTCCGAATGATGGTTTGTGCCGTGATG
>CANQTR010000146.1 GCA_947626805.1 uncultured Clostridia bacterium | reverse complement strand
AACCCCGCCCCGTAGTCGTAGTAGAGGATCGCGGCGAGGAAACTCATCGCGGGGCACATGATTCCCACGGTCGCGCAAATGACGGCCGTTTCAAACAGCACCGGGTGGGTCGTCGCGGGGTCGAAACACTTTCGGGCGAGCCGAAAGGACAGCGGCGACCCCAGCAGGAGTTCCAGCGTGTACGCCAACGTGAACTCGATGAGCACGACCGCCCAAATCGGCGCCGGTTTCCCGAACACCGGGACCCCGCCCAGCGCGCGGATCGCGGCGAGCACCCCGCTCTCCCCGGTCAACTGCCTGAACAGGTCCCCATGAACGACGTACAGGCTGAAAAAGACGTAAGCGTGGACCGTTACGACCACGGTAAGCAGGGCAAACAACATTCTCTGCGCTTGATTTTTTGGCATAGGTTTCTCCTTTTTTCATACAAAAAAACACACGCCTGTAAATCCGTACCGTAATCAGATTTACGCACCGAAGTGCAACGTGTGTCGTCGATTCAAAGCCGATTCGATTTTACGGCGAACCCGTATCTTTTCGGGTCGCCTTGCGTTCAAAGGAGCCCCCGCCCCCGTACTTTGCGCCGGGAGCGGGAGCCTTTTTTCGTTGTGCGGGGTCAGTCGAGGACGATTTCCTTGCCCTGTTCGGAGGAATCGTACATCGCCTGCATCATGCGCGCCGTCTTGATGACGGTGTCGATGTGGGACGGGAGTTTCTCGCCCGTGTGGATACACTCGATGAACTTGTCGATTTCCTTCTGGAACATCGGGAAGTCCTTGTACTTCGGTTTGAAGTTGACAAGACTGCCGCAAGAGGTCGTGTAGACTGTGAAGTCGCCGCCGTACTGCAGACGGGCGCCGCCCTTCGTGCCGAGGAAGTCGATATAAGACTCGCCAACGCCGATATTTTGCGCCCACGCGCCGTTGAACGTGATGGTCGGGCCGTCCGTGCGGACGAAACCGGTGACGAAGTCGTCGACGTCATAGGTCCCGTTGAGGTCCTTCGTGTCCTCCGCCCACATCCCCTCGTAGACGTAGTTCGGCATATCCTTGCCGAGTTTGCAGTACGCCTTGGAGGAAACCGTAATCGGTTTCGGGTCGCCGGTGCAATACATGACGATGTCGAGGTAATGCACGCCCCAGTCAATCAGCACGCCGCCGCCGGAAATCTCTTTGGTCGTGAAAGCGCCGCCGAGCCCCGGAATCGAACGCTGTGCGCGGAAGGAAACGTACACATGGTAAATTTCGCCGAGTTCGCCGGACTGAATGATTTCGCGCAGACGGTTGACCGCCGCGTTGAAACGGTTGACCACGCCAATGTTGAGCACTTTGCCGGTCTTATGCTGGGCTTCCTGCATCGCCTTCGCCTCGGAATAGACGCGGGCGGCCGGTTTCTCGCACAGGACGTTCTTCCCGGCGTTCAGGGCGTCGATTGCGATGACCGAGTGCATCTTGTTCGGGGTGCAGACGGAAACCGCCTCGATTTCCGGGTCCGCAAGCACGACGTGATAATCCTCGACCGCCTGCCCACAGCCGTACTTTTCCACGCATGCCTGTGCCTTGGACAGGATAATGTCGCAGAAATACTTGATTTCGACTTCCTTGTTGTTCATGTAGGACGGAATGTGCGCGCTGTTGGCGATGGTCCCGCATCCGATGACCGCAATTTTCATGGTTGCCATATGTTTACCTCTCCATATCTGGTATTTTCTGCCTGTCCCCATCTTATCACATTCCGCCCCGGTTTGCAAGGGTTTTTTTAAAAAAACAGGAAATTTTTTTGCCGTTTCAGAACGGAAACATTCCGACCGCGAGCGAAAGCCCGAAAGCGGCAAGAAAGCCGAAATACAGACGGCTTCCGCGCTTTTTCGACAGCAAAAGCGAAAGGACCCCGCAGATTGCGAACGCGGCGGGCAAAAGCATTCGCTCCGTCGAAACCGCCGCGCTCCCGACCCCGGCGCGGTCGAGCAGCGACAGCGCCCCGTCGAACAGACGCAGCGCCTGCCCCGGCAGGAACGCGACGACCGGCGCGAGCGGCGGAAAGACCGCGAAGCAGACGACCGAAAGCAGGAGCGCGAACAGCAACGGCGCGAAGAACGGGAGCGCCAGCAGGTTCGCGAGCGGCGTCAGGTAGGAAACCGACCCGAACGAGAACGCGAGCACCGGAAACGTGAACAGCACCACCGAACAGGAGGCGTACAGCGACCCCGCCGTCCGCGCAAGGAACGAACGCGCCCGGTTTCGCAACCGCGCGACCGCCCCCGCAGGCAGACGCCTTCCCGGTTCGCGCCGCCCGTACAACGCGGAAAGCCGCGTGCGCACCAGCAACAGGCAAAGGCAGGCGAGAAAGGACAGCTGTAAACTGTACGAGAGCAACGACACCGGCGAAACCGCCAGCAACACCACCAGCGCGACCGAGAGGGACGTCAGGGGGTCCGTGCGGAAGGTCAGCAGTTCCCCACATTCGAAAAACGCCAGCATCGACGCGGCACGCAGCATTGACGGCGGGAATCCCGCCAGACTGCAATACCCGAACAGGGCGAAACAAAGCGCCGCCATCGCCGGACCGCGCGGCAGGAACCGCCGCAGGAACCGCCGGAGCAGGTCGGCGAACACCGCCAAATGCAGACCGCTGATTGCCAGCAGGTGCGCGACCCCCGCGTTGCGGTAAGCCTGTGTCGTCTGTGCGTCCAGCGACGAACGCTCGCGCAGCAGGAGCGCCTCGACGATGCCGGTCTGCCCGTATCGGTCATAAAGTTGCTCGCAACAGGTGCGGAACCATGCGAGAGCCTTTCCGCGCAGACCGTCCCCGGTCCACGTCGAAAGCGCCTTCCCGTTCGCGGCCATGTCCGCGCCGTTCGCGCGTTGCCGCAGGGTCGGCAGGCGCAGGTCCGAAAGTTCCGTGCGGACGTGTTCGCCGTTGCGGAGCGGGAGCGCGGACGTCATGCGGACGGACAGCAGGCACCCTTTCGGCAGGGCGGCGCGGCTGTTCTCCACCCGCAACAGGAGCAGGTCGCTCTCGCTGTCGGAAGCGCTTTCCACCACGGTGCAAATCGCCGTATCCTCCCGCCCGACGAACCGCGCATACCGTTCCCCGTCCAAATCCGCGCCGGCGCACCGCAAAACACCGAACAACAGCCCGAACACGACTGCCAGCACGGTCCACCGCCCCCGCAGGAAGAACGCGCAAACCACGCCGACCGCAACGCAGCAGAGCGCCGCCCAAAGAAAGGGAACCGTTCCCCCGACCGCGTACACGCCCAGCACCGCGGCGTCGCCCGCC
>CANQTR010000145.1 GCA_947626805.1 uncultured Clostridia bacterium | reverse complement strand
GCCGCCGCTTTCTCCTCGCGGAACGGGTTTTTGAGGTAGTTGTTGAGGGTTTCGATGGTGTAATGCTTGGGCGGGGAGGTTTCCTTTTCGACCGGGCGGAAGTCGATACAGACGGATTCCCCCTTTTCGAGCGGGGGGAGTTCCCGGTCCTTTTGCGTCCGTTCGTCGAATTTGGTCCAGCCTTTTTCCCGCATGACGGTGCCTTTGAGGGTGAATTCCTCCAAATCCCCGACGGAAATGACGATTTCCGTCCGCTCGACGACGCAATCCTCGGCGCAAAACACCGCGACAAACCGCCGGAACACCGCCGCGTACACCAGCGTCTGCCGCTCGGTCAGCGCGCCCTTCGCGGGGATTTTATAGGTCGGCGTCAGGGCGGAATGGGACTCGATTTTGCTGTCGTCGAAGATGTTTTTCCCGTCCTTGAAACGGACCGGATAGCCGAGTTTTTCACAGGACGCGAGGATTTTGCGGACCTTTTCCTTTTCCGCCGTGGCGAGGTATTCCGAATTGGTGCGGGGGTAGGTCAGGTAGCCCTCCTCGTACAGTTTCTGGACGATGTCGAGGGACTCCTGCATGGACATCTTGTATTTTTTCCCGAGGAAACTTTGCAGTTTGGAAAGCGAGAACAGTTTGCCCGGCGAGAGTTTTTCCTTCTTGCGGCGGACGGATTTGACGGTCGCGCCGGTCTCGTTGTATTTCCGGCAGAGTTCCTCCGCCTTCGCGCGGTCCGCCGGCTCGAATCTTTGCTTGGAAACCAGTTCGACCGGCTCGCCGTGCGTGCATTCCTTGCTGACCGGCGCGAGGTAGACGCCGGGGACGAAATTGCGAATGGCGAGGTCCCGCTCGTAAATCGCCTTGACGATGGGCACGATGACCCTACCCACCCGCAACAGCAGTCCGGTCCGCAAGGTGGCGTAGCGGGTCAGGTTGACGCCGTAGAGCCAGTCGATATAGGTGCGGGCGAACCCTTCGTCGGCGAGGCGGTCGTACGCCGATTCGTCCTGCAGGTTCGCGAGCGCGTCGCGAATGGTTTGCGGGGTCTGGTCGGGGAGCCAGAGCCGTTTGAGCGCTTTGCCGCGGCATACGTCCCCGACGTGCGAGATACAGAGCCGCACGATGATTTCCCCTTCGCGGTCCGCGTCGCCGGCGTTGACAATCGTATCGACGTCCGCCCGCCCGCACAACGCGGAAATGACGCCGAACTGCTTCCGCACCCCCGCGTCGACCGTCTTTTTGTCGTCCCCCTTCCGTAGGGTGAACCGAAATGTCTCCGGAAAACAGGGCAGGCGGTCCATCGTCCAGCGACCGCCCGCCTGCTCCCCGGTATACTCCTCAACGTCGCACAGGGAAAACAGGTGCCCGAACGCCCATGTGACGAGATAGCCCTCCCCTTCGAGGTACCCGTCCCGGCGGCGGAGCTGACCAATCGCGGACGCGATGTTGCGCGCAAGGCTGGGTTTTTCCGCGATGATGAGAACCATGTTTTCCCCTTTCCCGGTCGGACGTTCAGCCGACCCGTATGTCAAACGTCATTTCAAACGTGCGGTTCCACGGGTAGCGGAAATTCGAAACCGTCACCTCCGCGTGTCCGCGCTCCGCGTAAGGCGAAAGCGACGTGACGATGCCGCTCCCGTTGAGCACGCGCAACACTTGCGGCACCGAGCAGGGATAGCCGTCCCGCTCGATTCCGTTGATATCCGTGTGGAACAGTTTGTAACTGATGTCCTTGATGTAGCCGAACGTCATGCTCTTCAGGAACCCTTCGTTCGCCTCCGCGGTGGATTCCGGCACGCTCTTCAGGTACGCACAGCGGGAAATCCCCTGTGAGAGCGCGATGCCCGTCGCGTTCGCGACCGTATTCCAGCAGGAATAGCCGAGCAGTTTCCCAATCGGGACTTCCCCGTCGAGCAACGTCCGGGCGAATACCCCCGCGTCGGTGGACGCGTCGATGAGCATGGTCGGCACGCCGTCCGACAGGTTGCTCTTGAGCCGATTCAAAAGCGATTGGCGGTCGCCCGAAGTGTTGTTTCTCGTCAGCACCAGCACCTGCAGGGCGTCTTTCGTGTCGTCGGTTTTTTCGACGTTCAGGCAGACGAGGTGGGTTTCCAGCATATCGTCCAGCGTCCCGATGTCAAAACCGTCCGCGGGCAGGTCCTTTCCGTCGCCGAAATAGGTCAAATGCACCTTCGGCGCGCCGTACAGCAGGGTCGCCATGCGGGTCAGACAGCAAAGCCCCAGTTCGTCCGTCGCGGCGCTCAGCACGCCCTTATCGCCGAGTTTCGCGGTCAGGTAGTCGATTTCGTTGGTCTGAATGGTCTTTTGCGGGGAGGAATCGTCCACCCCGATGTAGAGGAATTCCGCGTTTCCCGAAACCTTGTCGAGCAGTCTGTCCGCAAGGCGTAATTTGCGCTCGCGGGACGCGAGGTAGTGCCGCAGGATTTCCTCGCCGCGCGAAAACGGAATTTCCCGTCCGTTCGCGTCATAGCGGTACCCCGCGACGATGTTTTCGACGGTCAGCGCGTCGCCGCTCAACGACCGCCGCGCGACTTCGCCGTAGCCGCGCAAGGCGTTGTAGGTGTCCAAATCCAGCCCCTGATAGCCCGACGTCGACGCGAGCCGCATGACGGTGTCGAACAGAATGACCGTATTGTGCGCGCACAGGTAGGCGATTTCGTCGATAATCTCGTTTTCCAGGGAAAGGTCGGTGTTTTGCAGCCAGCGCGAGCCGACCAGACCGCCCGAAAGCGCCTGGTCCACCGAAAGGACGAACGCGTCGCAAGTCTCGTCGGTCTCCTTCAGCCATTCGAGCAGTGCCTCACGGTTGCCGATGGTACTGCCGTCCGGGTTCGGCGCCATCGTGTCGAGCGCCGTGCGGTAAAGCGTTTCTTCGGGCAGGACGAGTTCGATACCGACGGATTGCGCGAGGTAGACCGCGCGGTCCTTGTTGACCGGACGGTTGTCCAGCGGCAGATACGCGACCCGTTTCGTGTTTGCGGTTTCCATGCCGTTCACCTCCGTGCCGGATAGGTATTGTTGAAGCAGTTCGGCGTCTTTTTCGTTCCGTTCGCCGTCCCCGTTGAGGTCCGCGCGGGAGAGGGCGCGGTCGGAAAGCGAGGTTTCCCCCGCGAGGTATTGCAGGTAGAGCGTCAGGTCGTAGGCGGACAGCGCGCCGTCCCCGTCGAGGTCGCCCGGAATTTCGCGCGGGGACGTCGAACCGACGGCGAGCGACTGTTTCCCCGGCGTCGGGGATTCGACGGGTTCGCCGCAATTGCCGCAAACTTTCTCGTTGGGAGCGATTTCGCTAC
>CANQTR010000144.1 GCA_947626805.1 uncultured Clostridia bacterium | reverse complement strand
ACCGCGTCCTCGAACGCGCTCGACCTGCTCGAGCAGACCTTTTCCGTCCCGTTCGTCGGGGTGGTCGCGCCGGCGGCGGAACAGGCGGCAAGGGTCGCCGAAAACGGGAACGGGCGGGTGCTCGTGCTCGGCACGCCCGCGACGGTCGCGACCGGCGCCTACGAACGCGCAATTCACGCGCTCGACCCGCAAATCGAGGTGCGCTCGGCGGCCTGCCCGCTGTTCGTCCCGCTCGTCGAGAACGGACACACGAAAAAAGGCGACGTCGCCGCGACGGCAATCGCCGAGGAGTACCTGCTCCCGCACGCGGACTTCCGCCCGGACGCGGTCCTGCTCGGCTGCACGCACTACCCGTTGCTTGCGGAGGTGCTTTCCGCCGTTTTGCCGGGACCGGCGCTGATTTCCGCCGGCGAAGCGTCCGCGAAGGCGATGGCGTCCCTCGCGGAGACCGCCCTGCCGCCGTCCGACGGGGTCCCGTCCGACGCGTTCTTCACGAGCGACGACCCGACGCTCTTCCGCCGGGAAGCCGCCCGCTTCCTCGGCGCGCCGCCGGATGCCCCGGTGTTCCACGTCGACATCGAAAAATACTGACGAAAGGAGACAGCCATGACCCCCGTCAATATCCGCATCGAATCCAACTTCCAATATCCCGGCGGTTCGCCGGAGCCGGACGTCATTTCCTACACGGTCCCCGGCAAATGCCTTCGCACCGACGACGGAATTCAACTGCAATACGACGAACCCGCCTGCACCGGCATGGAGAACGTCCGCACGACGGTCAATATCCTCCGGGACGGGGTCATTACGGTCTACCGCGGCGGGCAGATGTGCGATTTGCTCGGCGGGCGCCCGGTCACGCTCGCCCTCGCGTTCGAGCGAAGCCGCCCGCAAGAGGGGACGTACGAAAACGATTGCGTCGCCTTCCCGTTCGTCGTCCGCACCGACCGGCTGGAGTGTTCGTTCACGGAGGAGGGCGGGTGTTTCGACGTCGCCTATTCGATGGAGATTCAGGGGCAGATGGCGTCGGTCAATCGGCTCAAACTGGTCGCGACCCCCGCGTCGCCGCTGCTGTCGAAAAAGGAGGGAACGTCATGAGGATACGCCTGCCGCAGGACGGTCTTATCCTGCTCCCGCGCGAGGTGCTTTCCCGCCTGAAGGAGGCGTCCGGCGCGGAATTGAAAGTGCTGGTCTACCTGTTCGCGTGGAAGGAGGCGGAACCGGCGGAACTTGCGTCCCAACTCGGCGTCACCCCGTCGGAGGCGGAGTCCGCGCTTGCGTTCTGGCGCGGGGCGGGGATTCTCGAAACGGACGACAGCGCCCCGAAGAAACCGGTCCCGGCGAGCACGTCGCTGTTCCGCAACTACGACAGCCACACCATCTCCGAGCACCTCGACGGCGACAAGAACTTCCGCGCCTGCTGTGACCTCGTCGCCGAAAAACTCAAAAAGACCCTGACGAAGAACGATTACAGTTCCCTGCTCTACCTTTGCGACTACGTCGGACTGCCGCCGGAGGTCGTCAGCGGGGTCGCCGCCTATTGCGAATCCATGGGCAAGCGTTCGATGCAGTACCTGATGAAAACCGCCCTCGGTCTATACGAAAACGATGGCGTGGACAGCTACGAAAAGCTGGAAGCCTACCTCACCAAGGTCGAAAAATCCAAGACCGGCGAAGCGCTGGTGCGGCGGCTGTGCGGGTTCGGCGAACGGGAACTTTCGCCGCGGGAGAAGGAATTTCTGGACCGCTGGTTCGTCGAATGGGCGTTGCAGCAGGAACTGGTCCGTTTCGCCTACGAAAAGACCGTCGACGCCATCGGCAGACCCAGCTTGTCCTACATGAACGCCCTGCTCAAACGCTGGTACGAATCGGGGTTCCTGACCCCGCAGGACGTCGAAGCCAAGGACCGCAAGGCCGACGGCACGCCCGTTTCCTCCGTCGCCGGGTACCCGGACGCGGACGAGTTCTTCGAGGCGGCGCTGAAAGCCGGCTTCGATACCAAATTTCCATAAAAACCATGGGTTTTTATGCGGCGGACGTTTCCCGTCCGCCACCCGCATTTCATGCGGGAAATTTGCCCCCATACTGTTTTTGACGAAACCCTAAAGTGTTTCATCCAAAACAGTATGAACACCACAGATTGAATCCTGAAAACACAGGAGGTTCCCTATGAAAGTCATCGAAGCGCTCCGCAAAAAGGACGAACAGCGGGCCGAGGCGGAAGCCGCCGCGCGCTCGCGTACCGAGGAGCTGTACCGCGTCCTGCCCGACCTGCAGGCGCTGGACGCGCAACTCGCCTCCCACGGTCCCGCCATCGCGAAACTGGTGTTCACGAAGGACCGCGAAGGGCTCGCCCGGCTCGAAATCGAGAACCGCAATCTGCAGGAACGGCGCAAGCAGCTGCTGGTCCGAAACGGATTCCGCCCGGACGAGGACGCGCCGGTCTACCGGTGCGCCGTCTGCCGCGACCGGGGCGAAGCGGACGGGTCGCTTTGCGCTTGCGTGCGGAAGATGGTCGCCGTCGACCGCTATACGTCGGCGGGGCTCGGCAAGGGGCTGCTCGGCAAGACGTTCGACAATTTTTCCATGCGCTACTACGCCGGCGAGGACCGCGCGCACATGGAGGCGCTGCTTGCCATCTGCCGTAAGTACGCCGAAACGTTCGGCGGGGATTCCCGTAGTCTGCTCTTCCTCGGCGGCACGGGGCTGGGCAAGACCCACCTGTCCGCCGCTATCGCCGGAGCAGTCGCGGAAAAGGGCTGGGACGTGCTGTACGAAACCTCCCAGAAACTGTTCGACTGCTACGAGAACGCCCGGTTTTCACAGGGGTCGGACGAGCGGCTCGAACGGTACGAATCCTGCGACCTGCTCGTCGTGGACGACCTCGGCGCGGAATGCGCGTCGAAGTACACGGCGGCGACCTTCTTCAACCTGCTCAACACCCGCCTCATCAACGGCAGACCGATGCTCATCAACACCAACCTCAACCGCCCGCAATTGGAAAAAGCCTACGGCGAACGCGTGCTTTCCCGCCTGCTGGGAGAGTTCCGCGTCCTGAAGTTCGTCGGCACGGACGTGCGTTTGCAGAAAATCGCCGGAGGCGCGTCCGAATGAAGTCCGTAGAACTTTACACCGACGGCGCGTGCAGCGGAAACCCCGGTCCGGGCGGCTACGGGGCAATCCTCGTTTGCGGGAGCGCGGAACGCGAACTTTCCGGCGGCGAACCGTCCACCACCAACAACCGCATGGAGCTCATGGCGGCTATCGTCGGGCTGGAAGCCTTGCGCGAGCCCTGCCGCGTCCTGCTGACCAGCGATTCGCGCTACCTCGTCGACGCCGTCGAAAAGCATTGGCTGGAAAACTGGGTCAA
>CANQTR010000143.1 GCA_947626805.1 uncultured Clostridia bacterium | reverse complement strand
CGAAGTTCCTTTCGCAATCGGCACAGCCGCTGGGAGCAGGTGTTCGGCTGTTCGCGGAGCGTCGACGCAAGGTCCTTGACCGAATCGGCGTACCAGTACCGTCGAATGAAAAGCCATTGCTCCTCGCGTTCCAGCGTGTCCAGCCACGCGCTGATTGCCTCGGCGAGCATGTGCCGCTCCACGGTCGATTCCACGGTTTCGGCGGACGGCACGCACTCCTCCAGTTCCGCGAACAGGACTTCCGGCCCGTCGTTCCGTTTTTGCGCGTGCTCCCGCCGCCACCGGCTGACGGACAGATTGCGCGTGATACGCCCCAGGAAAGCGCCCAGCGACGCGGGCCGTTCGGGGGGCATTTTCTTCCATGCGGCATACCAGGTGTCATTGACACATTCTTCGGCGTCCTCCCGGTTTCCCAGCAGACGCAAGGCGATAGACCGGCACATTCCGCCGTATTTCCTGTCGGATTCGGCGATAGCCTGCTCGTCCCGCTTGTGATATAACTCGATAATGGCAACGTCGTCCACGGTACACCTCCATAGAAATTTTTTCGGGGCCCTTCACCTATAGATGTCGCAAAACGGCAAGAAAAATGACAAACGACCTTTCGGATTTTGCCGAAAGGGTTTGTCATGTTGTCCCGTAGACCGCAAATTCCTCCGCCGTGCCGTTGAAAACGTTCAGGTCGATGAACCGTTCGACCCCTTCGTATCCGTCGAGCGTTTCGCGGTTCGTGTACTGCCAGAACGTCCAGTCCCGATTGTCCGGGATATGCGGGGCGGTGTAGACGCTACGGAACCACAGGTCGTTTTCCGGGAAGTATCCGGCGATGTAGCGCTCGTAACATTCCCGCGTCGTGTAGAGGATGGGCGGGACGCCGTAGGCGGTCTCGAGCGCGTCGAGCAGGTCGTTCAGTTGCGCGCGCACCGCGTCCGCGCGGGGCGGGTCGTCCGCTTTGTCGCCGTAGAATTCCACGTCCACGACCGGCGGGAGCATTCCGTCGAAGTGCGGGACCGTATCGATGTAGTGTTCCGCTTGCGTCAGACCGGGGGAATCGAAACTGAAAAAGTGGTACGCCCCGACGCGCAAGTCGGTCTCCCGCGCCTGCCGGAGGTTGTAGGAAAAGAACGGGTCGGTGTAAAGCGACCCCTCCGTCGCCTTGAGGAACGCAAAGGACAGCCCCTGCCCGGCGAGCGTTTCCCAGTCGATTAGTCCTTGGTAATGCGAAACGTCCGCTCCGCGCACGGGGTAGTCCTCCCGCGACGGGTTGTTGAACTGCAGAATGCCGTTCCAGAACAGCAGGAAAACCACCGTGCCCGCCGCGAGCAACGCGACGCAACCGACGAGCAGACGCCGTTTTCCGCGCTTTGTCAGCCGTTTCATACGATTGTACCGCCGCCGACGACGATTTCGCCGTCGTAAAGCACCGCCGCCTGCCCTTTCGCCGCCGCACGTTGCGGTTCGTCGAAGTGCAGGACGAGCGTGTCGTCGTCCGTCTGTTCGGCGGTCGCGGGTTGCTCCGGCTGACGGTAGCGGAGTTTGACCTTGACGCGGGTCGGGCGGTCCAGACGGTCACAGGGAATCAGATTGACCCCGCGAACCGTCACGTCGCGGGTATAAAGCCCGCTCCCGTTTTCCGCGTGAGAGAGGGTCACGGTGTTCGCCGCCGGGTCGATTGCCGTGACGTACAGCGGGCGGTCGGAGGAAATCCCGAGTCCCTTGCGCTGACCGACCGTGTAGTGAATGATGCCTTTGTGCGTCCCGAGGACGTTCCCGTTTTCGTCGAGGAACGGGCCCGGAACCGCTTTGCGCCCGGTGAATCGCTCGATGACCGCGGCGTAATCCCCGTTCGGGACGAAACAGATGTCCTGACTGTCCGGCTTGTCCGCGTTGGAAAACCCGCTTTCGGCGGCGATTTTCCGCACGTCCGGCTTGGAAAGTCCGCCGAGCGGGAACCGCGTCCGGGCGAGTTGCGCTTGCGTCATGGCGTAGAGCACATAACTTTGGTCCTTCGACGGGTCGAGCGCTTTACACAACAGCCAGCGCCCGCCGTCCCGCCGGATGCGGGCGTAATGCCCGGTCACGACGTACCGACAGCCGAGGACGTCCGCCCGGTCGAACAGACGCCCGAATTTCAGGGAACGGTTGCACGCGATGCAGGGGTTCGGGGTCTTTCCCTCCTCGTAGCACCGCACGAACCGCTCGATGACCTCCCGCCGGAAGTCCTCGGTCAGGTTGAACACATAAAACGGAATGCCGAGCCTGTACGCGACGGCGCGGGCGTCCTCCACGTCGTCGAGTGAACAGCAGGTCCGCGACGCGGCTTTTTCCCCGTCGTACAGCCGCATCGTGCAACCGACGCAATCGAACCCTTCTTCGAGCGTCAGTTTCGCCGCCACGGCGGAATCGACGCCTCCGCTCATCGCGATGAGCGCCCGCTTTTCCGCGCCGTCCATGGTCGTCACCCGCCTTTCCGTCCGTTTTTCGTTACGGTCAGCATACCATATTTCGCCGGTTTTGTCAACCGCCCGCGCGAAAAAACTCAACCGAGCGCCACGTCGAGCAGCATCATCAGCGCAAATCCCAGCGTAATGCTGACCGTTCCGAGCGCGCCGCCCAGACCCGTCCGTGTCCCCGCTTGCGCCTCCGGTATCAGTTCCTCGACGGTGACGTACACCATCGTCCCGGCGGCGAACGAGAGAATGTAGGGCAGGATGGGGGTAATCAGCGACGCGAGCGCGAGCGTCAGCAGGGCGCCGACCGGTTCGACCGCCCCGGAAAGAAAGCCCCGGAAGAACGCCCTGCGGCGGGAAAGTCCGTCCGAAAGCAGGGGCATTGAGATGATTGCCCCCTCCGGAATGTTCTGAATCGCGATGCCAATCGAGAGCGCGAACGCCCCGGCGGCGGTGACGGCGGTGCTGTCCGCCGCGAACCCGGCGAAGATGACGCCGACCGCCATGCCCTCCGGGATGTTGTGCAGCGTGACGGCGAAGAGCAGGAGGGAAGTCTTGCGTTTCTCCGGAAGGGCGTCCGAGCCGACCGCCCGTTCACAGTGCTTGCGAAGCACCGGGGCGAGCGCGTCGAGCACCAGCAGAAACCCCACGCCGAGAAAGAACCCCGTGACCGTCGGAATCCACCCGGCGATGCCCTGTTCCTCCGCCATTTCGACGGCGGGCAGCAACAGCGACCAGACGGACGCGGCGAGCATGACCCCGGCGGCGAAACCGAGCAGGGCCTTTCCGAGCGACGCGCCGGGCTGCTTCTTGAGCAGGAACACGGCGGCCGCACCGAGCGTCGTGCCTGCCAGCGGGATAAGAATCCCCAGCGTTATTTGCAGGATTGTTTCCATGAAAAATCGTTCGTTCCTTTCGTTTTTGCTTTCTGGATAGGTATCCTGCTTTCAGCATATGCGCAAAAGCGCGGAAACGAGCGGATTTTGTC
>CANQTR010000142.1 GCA_947626805.1 uncultured Clostridia bacterium | reverse complement strand
CGTCAGGTCAATCGAAAAAATCATAACCGAAAAGAGAGAGGGGGTTCGTCCGCTTCTCTTCCGTAATACTTTTCCGAAGCGTAATCATGGAAATGGTATCATATCCCAAGGAATGATACAGCTTTATTGCCGCTTCATTTTGTGGAATCACATCCATGCAGACAGCCGGCGCGTGCATTCTGTCCGTAGCATATTTTTCCGCAAGAGCAATCGCACGGGAAGCGATGCCTCTGTTTCGCAGTTCTTCCTTTACATACAGGCTCTCAATCCACACAACACTGCCGCCGTGCGGTTTTAGGACCAGAATGCCGGCTTCCGAACCGTCCTCTTCGATGAAAAACACATGGGTGTTTTCTTCACGGAGCCATTCCTGCAAATTTTCTTCCGCCAAAGCCAGCCTCCATGGCGCAACTTCAGCGGGTTCTTTTTCCGAAATGGCAAAATGCGCGGCAAAAAAAGACGCGATTAGAAAAATCATGGATTCTTTTCTTGCTTCCTGATATAAAACCAATTCTGTCATTTGAATCCTCCGAAACAGAAGGGCTTTTAACAAAAACTCCCGATGCCATCGCACCGGGAGCCCCTTGGTGTGGATGAATGGACTTGAACCAACGACCCCTTGCATGTCAAGCAAGTGCTCTAACCAACTGAGCTACACCCACATTGCTTGCATAGTATACACGAAAAAAAAGCATTTGTCAACCCCATTTTCACATTTTTTTGTCCACCAGAAAAGTTTTTTTGAAAGAATTGAAAAAAGGGTTGCTTTTCTACGGAAAAAGGAGTATATTGATAAGGTTAAAGGGTTTGATTTCCCGCCTGCACGGGCGGAATTTGCCCCGAAAAGGACGGTACTTACGCTATGGTTTCTGCTTCCAAGGCGCCCAAACGGTCGATGGACCTCTGCACGGGCCCTTTTTTTCGGAAAATCCTGCTCTATTCGATTCCAATCATTCTGACCGGTCTCCTGCAACTGCTGTTCAACGCGGCGGATTTGGTGGTCGTCGGGCGGTTCGGGCGTCCGAACGCAATCAGCGCCGTCGGCGTGACCGGCGCCCTGATAAACCTGCTCGTCAACCTGTTCATGGGGCTGTCCGTCGGCGCGGGCGTGTTCGTCGCGCAAGGCATCGGCGCGCGGGACAAGCAGATGGTCCACCGCACGGTTCACACGGCTATCCCGTCCGCCGCCATCGCGGGCGCGGTGCTGACCGTCGTCGGTATCCTGCTCGCGCCGGAGATACTCGTGCTGATGGATACGGACGCGGCAATACTCCCGGACGCGTCGATTTATTTGCAGATTTATTTCGCCGGGAGTATTCCGATTTTGCTCTACAACTTCGGCGCGTCCATCCTCCGCGCGGCGGGGGACACGCGAAGTCCGCTGATTTTCCTTTCCGTCGCGGGCGTGCTGAACATCTTCCTGAACCTGTTCTTCGTCGTCGTGCTGGACATGAACGTCGCCGGCGTCGCCCTCGCGACGGTGCTTTCTCAGGCGGTGTCTTGCGTCCTCGTCTTGCGCGCGCTCTGCAAGCGGACCGACGACTGCAAGCTGTTCTTGCGGAAATTACACATTTATCCGTCCGCGCTGGGGCGTATCGTCCGTATCGGACTGCCGGCGGGACTGCAGGGGTCGCTGTTCTCCATCTCGAACGTCATCATTCAGTCCTCGCTCAACTCCCTCGGCAACCTTGCGCTTGAAGTGAATCCGGGACCAATCAACCTAATCATCGAGGGCAACACCGCCGCGGCGAACCTCGAAGGGTTTGTTTACGTTTCGATGAATGCGTTCCACCAGACCGCCATGAACTTCATGGGGCAAAACCTCGGCGCGCGGCGGTACGAGAACCTCGGCACCATTTTGCGCTACTGCCTGTTCACGGTCGCGGGGGTCGGATTCGTGTTCGGCGGGCTGTGCCGGCTGTTCGCGACGCCGTTGCTTTCGATTTACCTGCCCGGGGACGAGGCGTCGATTGCCTACGGTATCTTGCGTTTGACGTTCGTCTGCCTGCCGTACTTCACTTGCGGGCTGATGGACGTCATGTCCGGCGCTTTGCGGGGGCTGGGCGCGTCGCTTTCGCCGATGCTCATCACGGTTCTCGGCGTCTGCGGTATGCGGCTGTTCTGGATTTACGCGATTTTCCGCCCGCCGTTCAACGCGTTGCGGGAGCAGTTCCACGCGGGGACGATTGCCGCCGACGCCTGCAAGGAAGGCGCCGACGGGCTGTTGCAGTCGCTGTACATCTCTTACCCGGTTTCGTGGGTGCTGACGTTCGTCGCCCTGCTCTGCTGTTTTCTGATTTTGCGAAGGCGCCTTTTGCGGAAAGCAAAGGCGAACGCATGAGGTTTTCGGGTGGCAAACACAATCGCGGCGCTTTGTTTTGACACCAACCCGAAAAGTTTTTGGGGATTGTCAAGGGACTTTTTTCAAAAAGTCCCTTGACAGGACTGCACGTTGTGCAGTCCCGGCTTGGGACGAAACCGCCACGAACCCTTTTCCGACGAACTACCGACCCGCCTTTCGGCGGGTTTTTTCCGTCAAAAAACGCAAAAAAAGCCGGTCGGCTCTTGCAAAACCGCCCCGAACGTGCTACAATGCAGATAGAAAGAAACCGAAAGGAAGCACAGACCATGGAACTACGCTCCAACAACCGCTACTACACCCCCTACACCTATAAAAAAGTGCCGGAGAAACTTTTCTACCGCACCGAGCCGGACTTCCGGCAGGAAAAGAACCTGCTTTCCGGCAAAAAGTACGACATCGTCGCTTACGGTTCCATCGACGCGCCCTACGACAGCCCCCAGTACAACACCCCCGACACGGACCCCCGCTTGACCGACGGCGTCCGCGCGGAGAAGGCGAGCATGAACGACCCCGCGTGGGCGCGGTTTTCGCGCGGTGTGGCGCGGAGCGTCCTGTTCGACATCGGCGGTATCGCCGCCGTGAAGGAGTTCCGTATCCGCTGTCTGTGGGAAAAGCAGACGGCGGTCAAACTGCCGAACAACGTGTCCTTCGACGTGTCGGAGAACGGCGTGGATTTTGAAAACGTCGCCCTGCTCGACGGATTCCGTTCCGACCGGGACGCGGAAATGGTTTCGGCGCAAGCGGTGCTGGAGCCCGCCGTGCGCGCGCGGTTCGTCCGCGTGACGTTCTGCTGCCCGGTGCATATCTACATCGACCAAATCGAAGCCATCGGAAAGAAAGACGCGACCGGCGCCCGTCCGGTCGTCCCGGATCAGCAAAACGAAGCCACCTACCCGAACAAATACTGCACCGCCGAACAGCTCGGCGGTGCGAAGGACGTCGTGCTCGCCTACTTCTGCCACGAGGAACGCCCCCCGCTTGAGGTCGAACACTTCCTGCCCTACGTCGGCTACCTCGACAAGGACGGCAAGGCGACCGACACCCTGTTCGACGGCTACCTGTTCCTGCCGTTCGTCGC
>CANQTR010000141.1 GCA_947626805.1 uncultured Clostridia bacterium | reverse complement strand
CTCGGACTGCTTGCGCTGGTGGTCGTCGACTATTTCCAACTGGTCGTGCCGGAACTGTACCAGATGGTCATCAACGGTATCAACGACGGGTTCGTGGAAATCGGCGACACGAAATACGACTTCGACATGGATTTTCTGCTGACGGAGATTTGCCGCCCGCTTCTGGTCACCATTCTGATGATTGTTTCCGGGCGTTTCCTGTGGCGCATTTGCTTTTTCGGCTCCGGCGTCCGCATGGAGACCGACCTGCGGGGGCGCATGTTCGACCACTGCAAGGACCTGTCCCCGCAATACTATCAAGTCAACAAGGTCGGCACGCTGATGTCGCTGTTCACCAACGACCTCGAAACCGTGCAGGACTGTTTCGGCTCCGGCGTGCTGATGTTTTGCGACGCGCTGTTTCTCGGCGTCATGGCGCTCATCAAAATGGCGCGAATGAACCCGCTTTTGACCCTGCTTTCGATGATTCCGATGGTATTTCTGGTCTCTTTAGCGTCCGTCGTCGGCAAACGAATGCAGGCAAAGTGGGAAAAGCGGCAGGAAGCGTTTTCCGCCCTCTCCGACTATTCCCAGGAAAGTTTTTCCGGCATCGCGGTCATCAAGGCGTTCGTCAAGGAGACCGTCGAACTCATGGGATTCCACAAGTGCAACGAGGAGAACGAGGAAACGAACATCGCCTATACCCGCATTTCGACCAAGGTCAATATCTCCGTCACGCTGTTCGTGGAATCGGTCATCTGCGTCATTCTCGGCTACGGCGGGTATCTCGTACATGAGGACGTCTTTAACCCCGGGCAGCTCGTGGAATTCATCGGCTATTTCACCTCCATCGTATGGCCAATCATGGCGATTTCCCAGCTCATCGAAATGCAGTCCCGCGGCAAGGCGTCCCTCGGGCGCATTACCGAACTGCTGACGGCGAAAATCGACGTCGCGGACGGTCCGAACGTGCGGGACGTCCCGCCGCTGACCGGCGAAATCGAATGCCGGCACCTGACCTTCCGCTATCCCGGCGCGAGTATCGACGCGCTGACCGACGTGTCCTTCACCATTCACGCCGGGGAAAACGTCGGCGTCATCGGAAAAACCGGCGCGGGCAAGACCACGCTCGTCGACCTTCTGCTGCGCACCTACAACCTGCCGGACGGGACGGTATTTCTCGACGGGACCGACGTCAACCGTATCCCGATTCGCACCGTGCGGAAGTACGCCGCCTACGTCCCGCAGGATAACTTCCTGTTTTCGGACACCATCGCAAACAACATTTCCTTCGCGTCCGACAGTGACGACGAAGCCGCCGTCCGCGCGTCCGCGGAACTCGCCGACGTCCACGACAACATCGCCGAATTTCAGCTCGGCTACGAAACCGTGCTCGGCGAACGCGGCGTGACCGTTTCGGGCGGGCAGAAGCAGCGCATCTCGATTGCCCGCGCGCTCATGAAGGACGCGAGTATTCTGATTCTCGACGACTCGGTCTCCGCCGTCGACGTCAAGACAGAAAAGCGTATCCTCGAAAACCTTCGCCGCGTGCGGCAGGGCAAAACCACCATTCTCATTGCCCACCGCATCAGCACGGTCGAGCGCATGGATAAAATCCTGTTCTTAGAGGACGGCAGGCTGACGGCGGTCGGCACCCATGCGGAACTGTACGAATCCTGCCCGTCCTACCGCACCATGGTCGAACTGCAACGGCTTGACGACGCGCAAGTCGCGGAAGGAGGCGAGTCGCGTGTTTGAATGGTATCCGCTCCTGCTCGTCGGGGGCATCGTCGGGACGTTCGCCCTGCTGTTCTCCCTCGCATATCTCGCCATTCGCCGTCAGAAGGAGGCTATCGGTTTCGACCGTAACATGAAGGACGGCGAAATCGTCCGGCGATTGCTGCACTACGCCCGCCCGCACGTCCGGCAGTTGCTGCTCGTGCTGCTGGTCATGCTGTTCTCCATCGCCTACGACATTTTCTCCCCGTTGCTCGTCGGGCAAATCGAGGAACTCATCAAGAACGACTTCCCGCTCCCGCGCCTTTTTGCCGCCGTCGCGGTCTACGCGGGAATCCTGCTGGTTTCCCTCGCCTGCACCTATATCCAGGCGATTCTGCTCCAAATCATCGGGCAGAAAATCCTTTCCCGGCTCCGCGAGGACCTGTTCACCCACATCGAATCCCTCTCCCACGGGCAACTCAACGAGATTCCGGTCGGCAAACTGGTCACGCGCGTCACCAACGACACCAACGCCATTTCGTTGATGTTCACCAATATCCTCGTGAATCTGTTGAAGAACTGTTTCGTCATCCTCGGCGTGCTGGTGGCAATGCTCTGCCTGAACTACCTGCTGACGCTGATGGTGCTGTGTTTCGTGCCGTTCATCGTGCTGTTCACGGTGGTGTTCCGCAAATTCAGCCGCAAGGCGTACCGCAAGGTCAAGGACGGCACAACCGACATCAACACCTTC
The DNA here is from genome assembly GCA_947626805.1 of uncultured Clostridia bacterium. Taxonomy (GTDB): domain Bacteria; phylum Bacillota; class Clostridia; order Oscillospirales; family CAG-382; genus Coliplasma. The sequence goes on along the minus strand of CANQTR010000141.1, from coordinate 1,037 downwards.
CTGTCGGAGAACCTCTCCGGCATGAAAATCATTCAAATCTTCAACCGCGAACCGGAAAAGAAGGCGGAATTCGACGGCAAGAACGCTACCCTCGGCAAGGCGAAACAGCAGCAGATTTTCGTTTTCGGCATCTTCCGCCCGCTGGTCTATATGCTGTACATCTCCTCGGTGCTCTGCCTGCTCTACCTCGGCGGGCGGGGGTATATCCGCAACGTCAGTTTCCTCGGGCAGACCATCAACAGCGGGACGGTCGTTTCCTTCTATATGTTCACCTCCCGGTTCTTCAACCCGATTCAAAACCTCGCCGAGCAGTTCAACTGGCTCCAATCGGCGTTCGCCTCGGCGGAAAAGATTTTCTCCATCTTCGACCTCGTCCCCGACGTGCAGGACGCCCCGGACGCCGTCGAACTTCCGCCCTTGCGCGGAGAAATCGAGTTCCGGCACGTCTGGTTCGCCTATGTGCCGGGCGAATGGGTGCTTAAGGACGTTTCCTTCCGGGTCGAAGCGGGGCAAATGGTCGCTTTCGTCGGTTCGACCGGTTCGGGCAAAAGCACGATTCTTTCCCTGCTCTGCCGCAATTACGACATTCAGCAGGGCGAAATCCTTGTCGACGGCGTGGACATTCGCACGGTGAAAATCGCCTCCCTCCGCCGCCAACTCGGACAGATGCTGCAGGACGTGTTCCTGTTCTCCGGGACCATTCGCTCCAATATCCTCTTGCGAAAGGAGGGCGTTTCGGACGAGGAGGTCATGGAGGTCTGCCGCTACGTCAACGCCGACCACTTCATCGACCGCCTGCCCGCCGGACTTGACGAGGAAGTCCGCGAACGCGGCAACAACTTCTCCGCCGGGCAGCGGCAATTGCTCTCCTTCGCCCGCACGTTGCTCCACCGCCCCGCGGTCATGATTCTCGACGAGGCGACCGCGAACATCGACACGGAAACGGAACTGCTGATTCAGGATTCGCTCGAAAAAATGGCGAACATCGGCACCATGCTCATCGTCGCGCACCGCCTTTCGACGGTCCAGCACGCCGA
>CANQTR010000140.1 GCA_947626805.1 uncultured Clostridia bacterium | reverse complement strand
TGCGGCACGCCGCGCGGCGCCGGGGAAATGCCGTCGAGCACGAACCGACCGAGCGTCGTGTTGTTCGCCGCCATTTCGCGTTCGCCTTGCAGGACGTGGATTTCGACCGAGGTCTGCCCGTCCGCGGCGGTGGTGTAGGTTTGGCTCTTGGACACCGGAATGGTGGTGTTGCGGTCGATGATCTTGTTGAACACGCCGCCGAGCGTTTCAATGCCGAGGGACAGCGGCGTGACATCGAGCAGCAGCAGGTCCTTCACGTCGCCGCCGAGCACGCCGCCCTGAATCGCGGCGCCGACCGCGACGCATTCGTCCGGGTTGATGCCCTTGAACGGCTCCTTGCCGGTGAAATCCTTGACCGCGTCGACGACGGCGGGAACACGCGTCGAACCGCCGACGAGCAGGACCTTGTTGATTTGTCCGACGTTCAGCCCCGCGTCGGAAAGCGCCTTGCGCATCGGCTCGATGGTCCGCTTGACGAGGTCGGCGGTCAGTTCGTTGAACTTCGCGCGCGTCAGCGTCGCCGAGAAGTGTTTCGGACCGGACGCGTCCGCCGTCAGGAACGGCAGGTTGATTTCGGTGCTCATCACGCCGGAAAGTTCGATTTTCGCCTTTTCCGCCGCCTCTTTGAGCCTCTGCATGGCCATATTGTCGCCGTGGATGTCGATACCGGTCTCCGACTTGAAGGTGCCGGCAATCCATTCCATGACGCGTTCGTCGAAGTCGTCGCCGCCGAGGTGCGTGTCGCCGTTGGTGGCGAGCACTTCGAACACGCCGTCCGAAATTTCCAGCAGGGAAACGTCGAACGTGCCGCCGCCGAGGTCGTAGATTAGGATTTTCTGGTCAGTCGCGTCCTTATCGAGACCGTAAGCGAGCGCCGCCGCCGTCGGCTCGTTGATGATACGCTTGACGTCGAGCCCGGCGATTTTGCCGGCGTCCTTGGTCGCCTGGCGCTGTGCGTCGGAGAAGTACGCCGGGACCGTGATGACCGCGTCGGTCACTTTCGTGCCGAGGTAGCTTTCCGCGTCCGCCTTGAGCTTCTGCAGAATCATGGCGCTGATTTCTTGCGGCGTATACGCTTTTCCGTCGATTTCGATTTTTTTGGTCGTGCCCATCGAACGCTTGATGGAACTGATCGTGCGGTCCGGGTTGGTGATCGCCTGCCGCTTTGCGACCTGCCCGACCATTCTTTCGCCGTTCTTTGCGAACGCGACGACGGACGGCGTCGTGCGGTTGCCCTCCGCGTTCGCGATGACGGTCGGCTCGCCGCCTTCATACACCGCGACGCAGCTATTGGTCGTACCGAGGTCGATACCGATGATTTTTCCCATAAATGATTCCTTCTTTCTCGTAAATAAACGGTTGTCGGTTCTTCTATAATCTTAGGATTCCCGCGTCAATTCGCGACCTTCACCATCGCGTGCCGCAACACCTTATCCCCCCGCATATAGCCCTTCTGGAAGGTCTGTACGACGACGTTTTCGCCGACGTCGGGGTTCTCTTCGTGCATGATTGCGTTGTGGAAGTTCGGGTCGAACGTCGCGCCGTCGCTCTGCATTTCCGTAATGCCGAGCTTCGCGAGGATATCGTTCTGTTGCTTGACGAGCGCCTGAATGCCCTTGTCGTCCGGCGCGAACTGCAGCGCTTGCGCCATGCTGTCGAGCAGCGGCAGGAACGCCGTCAGCGCGTCCGCATACGCGGCGGTGTAGCACTCCGCCTTTTCCTTTTCGCTCCGCTTGCGGAAGTTTTCGTACTCCGCGTACAGCCGTAGGTACTGCTCGTTCTTTTCGTCCAGTTTCGCCCGGAGGGATTCAAGCTCCTTCTGTTCGCGGTGGGAGGGCTTTTTCTCCTTCTCCTTCTTTTCCTTTTCCGCTTTGGCGTCCGGCTTTTCTTGCGGTTCGGACTGCTCCGCCGCCTCCGGTCGCTCTTGCGTTCCCGGTTCCTCCGGGACCTGTTCCGCTTTATTCTCCGGTCCCTGTTCCGTCGTCTGCATGCTGATTGTTTCTCCTTTCCTGCAATTCGCCGCCCGGCGCCTCGGCCGGACCAATTTGCTCCGCCAAGCCGGACGCGAAATAGTCCAGCGAGGCGACGACCTTCTTATAATCCATTCTTTGCGGGCCGATGACCCCGATAGCGCCGACGACCTGCCCGTTGACCGTAATGGGGTGGAAAACGAACCCGGTATCCGGCGGGGCGAAATCCCCTTTTTCCTCGTCGCCCAAAATCACGCTGGTCTGCCCGGGGACCGCCCGTTTCATCAGTTCCGCGAACCGTTGCCGCTCCTCGAACAGCGCGAGGATACTCTGGAACTTCGCCGCGTCCATGAATTCCGGGTAGGACAGCAGTTTGTTGACCCCTTCGATATGCACCTTTTCCCGGTCGTAAGAACCGAGCATCTCGTGCACCACCCGCAAAACCGTCGTCGCGAGCGCGCGCTGTTCGCCCATATGCTCCTCAAATGAGAGAATGGCGGGCAGGTTGATTTGCTCGGCGGAAAGCCCGGCGAGCGCCGCGTTGAGGGACGCCTTGGTGCGCTCAAGCTGTTCCGCCGTGATGGGGTTCATCAACTTGACGTGCCGATTGCGGATGGACCCGTCCCGGCAAATCATAATCAGCAGGAAACTGCTTTCGTCGACGAAAACCGTTTCGTACCGCTCCACAACGCCGCTCCCCCCGCCGAGAAAGGCGAAGGTCGCGTAGTTGGTGATGTTCCCGATAGCCTTCGCGGCCTCGTCCATCATGCGCCCGACCTCGACGAGCTTGTTGCTCATGACCTCGTCGAGCACTTCGAGTTCCTCCATGCCGAGGAAGTAGCGCTCCATAAGGCTTTCGACGTAGGTGCGGTAGCCTTGCGGGGTCGGTACCCGGCCGGCGGACGTGTGCGGCTGTTCAAGGTAGCCCATATTCTCAAGGTCGTTCATTTCGCTTCGAATCGTCGCGCTCGACAGGTTGAACTCCGTCAGGGACTTTGAACCGACCGGGTCGCCGGTGCGGATATACGCGTCGATGACGGATTTCAGGATCGCCTTCTTGCGCTCGGAAAGTTCCATGCGGTACCCCCCTCCTTTCGCCGGGCGTTAGCACTCAAATACCTCAAGTGCCAATCTTGCCTTTATTATACCCCTTTTTTGCGTCTTGTCAAGAGGATTGCCAAAATTATTTTGTAAACAAATCGTTTCTTTTCTGTGAACGAACGCCGGAAATCCTTGCGGGAAGCGGATTTTGCGGCTTTTCAAGCGCTGGCAAATGCAAATGCAGATTGCCAAAAGGCTTGCGAAAACGCGAAAAAAGAGGTATACTATCCAAAAAGCCCCGTAAAACGAAAGGAGGCGTTCCCCTATGGAGAAACCGAAAAAACAGCCGACGACGTTTGACCTCATCTACGAGCGGGTTCGGCGTATCCCGCGCGGAAAGGTCGCGAGTTACGGGCTGGTCGCCGCCGCGGCGGGAAACCCGCGCTGGGCGCGGGTGGTCGGCTACGCCCTGCACGCGAATCCCTGCCCGGA
>CANQTR010000139.1 GCA_947626805.1 uncultured Clostridia bacterium | reverse complement strand
GCGTTGCTGGACGCCGGCGCGGACGTGCTGACCGGCGGGAACCACAGTTTGCGGCAGAGCAGCGCCTTCCAATTGATGGAGGAGCACCCGTCGGTGCTGCGCCCGCTGAACTTTCCGGACGCCGCGCCGGGAAAGGGCTGGTGCGTCCTGCCCGCGCCGCAGGGGCTTCGCCTGCTCGTCATCAACGCGCAAGGGCAGATTTTCCTGGACGCGACGATTGACAATCCGTTCAACGCGGTGGAGCGGCTTTTGGAGAAACTCCGCGGGCAGTACGATTTCGCGGTCTGCGACTTCCACGCGGAGGCGACCAGCGAAAAAGCGGCGTTCGCCGCCTGCTTTGACGGGCGCATTTCCGCGATTTGGGGGACGCACACCCATGTGCAGACGGCGGACGAACGGATTCTGCCCGGCGGGACGGGGTTCCTCAGCGACCTCGGCATGACCGGGGTGGAGGATTCCGTCATCGGCACCCGTGCCGAGCAGGTGGTGCGGTACTACTGCACCCATGTGCGTACCCGGTACGAGGCGGCGGAGGGCAAGACGTTGCTTTGCGGCGCGGTGTTCGAGTTTTCGCCGGACGGCGGGAAGTGCCTGTCGGTTCGGCGGATACGGGAATAAACGAAATCAGACAAACAAGAAAGGATTCATTCATGAGCAAGGTATTCTCCCTGGTTTGGGCGCTGGAGGACGCCGCGCAAACGGACGCGGCTCCCGGCTACGGACAGTTCATCGGCATGATTGGCATGATCGTCGTGCTGGTCGTGGTGTTTTACTTCTTCCTTTACCGTCCGCAAAAAAAGCAGGAACGCGAAACGACGGAAATGCGCAACTCCATCGAACTCGGCGACGTGATTTCCACGGTCGGCGGCATTATCGGCGTGGTCGTTCGTATCAAGGACGATATGCTTTTGATTGAGACCGGCGCGGACCGCACGCGGCTGCAGGTCATGCGCTGGGCGGTGCGCGGCGTCGAGGAAAAGGCGCGCCCGACGGCGGAAACCGTTTCGACGGAGAAGTCGGCGGAGAAATCCGAAAAACCGAAACTGAAGAAATAAGGCGCAAGCCGGAGGCAGGCATACAGGGAATCGCACGGAAAAAGGGGCATTCTTTGTATGCTTTCTGCTTTTCGGGGCAAAACAGAAAGGGGTATTGCGATGAAAAAGACCATGCAGAGGAAATATGCACGCCTGCTTGTGCGGGTGGGCGTGAACGTACAGAAGGGGCAGACGCTCATCGTCCGCGCCCAGACGGAAAGCTATCCGTTCGTCGAACTGCTCGCGGACGAGGCGTACAAAGCGGGCGCCGGGGACGTGCAAATCGAATGGAGCAACCAGACCCTCAACCGGCTCAACTACCGCCACCGCTCGATGACGGCGCTTTCGAAGGTGCACGCGTGGCAGGTGGAGAAGTGCAGGGAGGAGGCGGAGACCCTGCCCGCCGCGATTCGGCTGTATTCGGAGGACCCGGACGGTTTGCGGGGGATTGACCAGGAAAAGCTCAAGAAGGTCCGGCAGAAACGGTACCCCGTTTTGCGCCCCTATCAGGAGCAGATGGAGAACAAGTACCAGTGGCTGGTCGCGGCGGTACCGGGCAAGGCGTGGGCGCGGAAGATGTTTCCGGGCGAGCGGACGTCGACGGCGGTCGATAAACTGTGGGAGGCGATTTTCGAGACCTGCCTCGTGACCGAGGACAACGACCCGGTTTCCGCGTGGGCGGAAAAGAACCGCGTGATGGCGGAGAAGTGCCGTATCCTCAACGCGTATCGGTTCGATTCCCTGGAGTACCGCAACGGGCTGGGGACGGATTTCCGGTGCAGTCTGATGCCGGGTTCGCTCTGGTGCGCCGGCGGCGAGGAGACACTCGGCGGGGTGTATTTCAACCCGAACCTGCCGACGGAGGAAGTCTTTACCACGCCGCAAAAGGGCAAGTGCGACGGGCGGCTGGTCGCGTCGAAACCGCTGTCCTACCAGGGGACGCTGATTGAGGACTTCTATATCGATTACCGGGACGGCAAGGCGGTCGCGTGGGACGCGCGGGTCGGCAAGGAGGCGCTCGACGGTATCTTGCGGTCCGACGAAGGGTCGCTGATGCTCGGCGAATTGGCGCTCGTGCCGGTCGATTCCCCGATTAGTCGGCAGGGATTGCTGTACTACTGCACGCTGTTCGACGAGAACGCGAGCTGTCACGTCGCCATCGGGCGCGGATATACCAGTTGCGTCGAAGGGTTTGAACATTTGACGCGGGAGCAGATGAGCGAAATGGGCGTCAACGATTCCCAGGTGCACGTCGATTTCATGATTGGCACGCCGGACCTGACGGTCACGGGCTGGAAGGACGGCAAGGCGACCCCGATTTTCGTCAACGGGGATTGGGCGATTTGAGAAAGGAAGGAAAACGTATGGAGACTTTGCGGGAGGACCTGCGGGAGCTGACGGACGCCGCGTCCGTTCTGCTCGACGACAGGCTGTACACGTTTGAAAGCTACCGTTCGCTGGTGCAGGCGGTGGCGTACGCGAAAGTGGCGCTCGCGAACGGGGACGCCGAGGAGGAGACCTTGCGGGGCGCGTATACCGGGCTTTGCGAGGCGGTCGACGCGATGGAAGTGCGGGAGGATGCCCCGGAAGCGCCGCGCAAGAAGGAGAAGGATATGCTCCGCAAGTCCCTGCCGTTCCTGCTCGGCGGGGCGGCGGTCGGCGGGATTTGGCTCGGAAAAAAGTTGTTCGGGCGGAAAAAACCGAAACGCCCGGAGGAGAAATAGGAGGGATATCGTGATGAAACTCGGGTTGCAGTTGTTTTCCGTCCGCGCGGACGCGGAACGGGATTTTGCCGGGACTTTGCGGGAGGTCGCCGGAATGGGCTACGACGGCGTGGAGCTGGCGGGGCTGTACGGGAAGTCCCCGGAGGAAGTGCGGTCGCTTGCGAAGGACGCGGGGCTGGAAATCATTTCCGCCCACGTCGGGCTTGCCGAATTTCGGCAGGATTTGGCGGGGACCGTCGCGGCGTACCGCGCGATTGGCTGTCGGTATGTCGCCGTGCCGTACCTGATGCCGGAGGACCGCCCGAACGGGGCGAATTTCGCACAGACGGCGGCGGACATCGCCAAAATCGCGGCGGAATGCGAGAAACAGGGGCTGACCCTGCTCTACCACAACCACGATTTTGAGTTCGCCCGCCTGCCGGACGGACGCACGGCGCTCGAAGCGCTGTACGCTTGCGCGCCGGAGCGGCAGTTGCAGACGGAACTGGACGTCTGCTGGGCGACGCTGGTCGGCGAGGACCCGGCGGCGCTTCTTCGGAAACAGGTCGGGCGCGCGCCGTTGGTACATCTGAAGGATTCGACCGGCGACCGCCCCGCCGAACACTACGAGCAAATCGGTCTTACGCACCGCCCCGCGCCGAACGCGGAACCGTTCACCTTCCGTCCGGTCGGGAGCGGGAACGTGGACATTCCGGCGGTGGTGGCGGCGGCGAAGGAGGTCGGGACCTCGTGGGTCATCGTCGAGCAGGACGAACCCGCCGACGGGCAGACCGCCCTCGATTCCGCCCGTCAGTCCGC
>CANQTR010000138.1 GCA_947626805.1 uncultured Clostridia bacterium | reverse complement strand
TGGCGTATACGACCGTCGGCGACCCGGTGTATACCCTCGACGTGACGCATTGCAGCGGGGTTTATGAAACGGTCTATCAGCCCTATCTGTCCTATTTGCAAAAATCCCCGGCGAACGGCTACACATTTCAAACAGGCGACGCATTTCTCGAAGACGTCGTTTCGGCGGATATTACCGAGGGCGAGCCGTATCGCTTTTCCTATTTCGAGCGAAAAGACGAGCCGCTCGACTGGGAACTCGCTGGCACCGTGCTGGGGCAAGCGCAACTGCAGTTCTATCAAATGTACCGAAAAGCCTACGGCGAGAAGGTCCGCGAGGTCTATACGCAAGTCCCGGAAGGGACGCTGACCCGTTTGCGCGAACTCGTGCGGGAAACGCCCCTCTCCGATTTGAACGAAATCACGACGTTTATCCTCTATACGCTCCACAGCAACACGACCTACACCGAAAGACCCGGCGACTATCCCTCTCGCTCGGACATCGCCGAATCCTTCCTGTTCGACCGGCAAACCGGTTACTGCCAACAGTATGCGCTGACGGCGACCCTGCTGTACCGGCTTTACGGCGTGCCCGCCCGGTACGCGACCGGGTACCTCGTTTCGCCCGAAAGTTTCACGCTGGAGGACGGGGCGTGGCACACGGACGTTCTGGATTATTCCGCCCACGCGTGGACGGAGATTTATCTGGATTCCGACGGCTGGGTGCCGGTCGAGGTGACCCCGGCGAGCGACGGGACGACGGTCGCGTCCTATCCCGGTTTCGACCGCGCGGAGATGCAGAGGATCATGCGAGCCCATGGGTGGGATATGTCGGTTCCCAGCCTTGCGGCGAACCGGAGGGTCGGCTACGCGAAAGGGAGCGGAAGCGGATTCCTTTCGACGATTGGGCTGGATTGGCTTTTGACGGGGGACGCCTGGCTGCTGCTGGGGGTCGTCGTCTGTTTCGCGGCGGTCGTCCTGCCGCTGTGGCTGCTTTCCCGGCGTTCGCGCCTGCTCGCGATAGCGGAGAAAGGCGATTGTTGCGAGGTGTACGGGCGGCTCGTGGAACTGTTGCACTTCGGCGGGCGGCTGCAGGACCGCGACGGGACGGAGGACGACTTCGCCGAACGGCTCGCCGGGGCAACCTGCCTTTCGTCGGAGGAGGCGGAAAAATTGGTCGACATCGTCAGCCGGGCGGGCTACGGTCCGTTCCCGCCGGACGCGCAAAGCGTTTCGTTCATCCGTTCGGCGTACCGCCGCGTCGCGGACGAAATCTATACCGCCCTGCCGCCGCACCGGAAACTCTCCTTCCGTTGGCGGAAAGCGTTCGCGTAAAACGTCAAAACGAAAAAAAAACGTTCCCGCCGAGACCGGTTCTCCGGTTCGGCGGGAAGTCCTTTTTTATTGCGGACAAATCAGCGTCGTCAGGGATTTTCTTTGCCCGTCGGTGGGGACTTTGAGTTTGCCGTTCCGCAAAAGTTCCGTAAGACAGTGCAGAAGGAACCACCCGTCGCTGTGGAAAACGTATTGAAGTTCATATTCCTTCTGCTTTCGTAAATGGGCGGGAACGGATTCCAGCACCGCGTCCGCATAAGGCGTTTTCAAGGCTGCAAATGCAGCCCGATTGCGCACCTTGATTCGCTCGCCGACGGAGAGCAGCCTGTCCCGTATGTCCTTGCTTGTCAAAATGACGATTTGCCAGGCGGATTGGAAGGAGCCGTCATACGCCCCGTTGGTTTTGCAGTATCCGCGTTCCGCGAGCCATGCGTATTCGTCTATGGAGAGCCTTTCCGTTTTCTCCCGGCGATAGAGGGAAAGCAGCCGTTTCGCGTCCGTCGTCGCCGGGGTTCCGTTCTGTGTCCTGCATGCAGACCATTGACTGTCGATTTGCCAGAAAATCTGCTGTCCGTCGCCGTTCCACATCGGTCCGCACCAGTTTCGCATGTACGCATAGTCGTCGGGAAGGCGCAAATTGTCCGGCAAAACGGACGCATGATAGAGATTCTGACCGCCGTCCGGGCGAATCGTCGCGACCTCCTCAAATGAAATCCTGTCGTCCATCAAATCCTCGCCGGACATCGCGGCGATATACGGAACGAGCGACCACAGCAGAAAGTTACGGTCTGTTTCGGGGGTTGACGTCAGGGAAACCGGTTCGTCGGTCTGCCGACACAGAATATCCGGGTCCTCGAGAATCCCGGAGGAGGTCAGTTCATCATACAGTTCGTTTGCGAACAATTCCGCCGCACGTTTGTACATACGGTCCTGCAGGACAAGCAGTTCGGCGGTCGGTTCGCTGATGATGAAGTTGACGATGTACTTGTCCTGTTTTGCCAGCAGGAAGCCGTATTCCGCAAGAAATTCCGCCTCCGGCTCCACATATACGGGGGAAACGCCCAGTTCGTCGGCGATTTCGACGACCGATTTTGCGGTATTGCGAACGGAATAGCAGATGTTTTGGGAAAGCGTCGAACGTAGGAATTCGTCCGGCGACTTTGTGCCGGTGGAACCGTTGATTCCTATCGAGTGGAATTTGATTGGGTTGAATTTGAGTTCGCTGGGTTTTCGCATAACGGTAATCCCTCTTTTCAATTCTTTTTTGGCTTCAAACAAGTGCCATTTGACCGTACCGACAGGAATCCCGAGTTCCTTCGCGATTTCCGCTTGCTTGCGGTTTTCAAAATAGTACGCGATGACGATTCGCCTTTGCAGTTTGGAAAGGTATGCGATTTCTCTCCGAAGGCGTTCGAGCGATTCCGCGTTTTCGTCGGAGCCGACCTCGGCATACGGGTCCGCCGCCAGTTCCGCAATCTCGTCAAGGGAAACGCCGACCATGCTTTTCGCGGTATCGCGGTAATAGTTGCTGAGCGCATTGTGGGCGACGGTCCAGATGAATTTGCCCGGGTCCGCGATGTCCTCTTTTGCGAGGAGCGCGCGGAACGCCCGGAGCATGATTTCCTGCGAAAGGTCCTCCGCATCCTGCGGGGTTTTGCACCGCTTTAAGGCGAATCCGAAGATGGGCTTTAGATATTCCGTTATGAGTTTCTCCGCGTCCGGTCTGTTCACTTGTTTTCACCTCGTTGAAAGCTTTCACTCATATAGACCCAAAAAAACCGAAAGGTTGGACTTTTTTTATAAAAATACCCCCGAATTTCGTCGGGGGTAGAGATTTCCCGCCGTTTTTTCAGGAGGTCCGTGACGGGAGCGCGTGCTTTTTGCGGAGCAGGGACGCGAAGGTTTCGGCGAACAGGCGACCCGCGTCCTTCGCTTCCTCGACGGTGTTGCCGCAGGAACCGACCTCGACCAGCAACGCCCCCGGCAGGAGCGCCTGGTTGAAGGCGGACGAGCGAAGATTGACCGGGCGCGCGAGGGTTGGATAGGTTTCGTTGAGCAGTTGTTGTAAATGGGTCGCGACGGTCAGGTTTTGCCGCCAGTTCGGGTGGACGGCGCCGTCCTGGTCGGTCCCGACGACCAGCATGAGTTGGGCGGTCGGCTTTCCGTCGACGGTCGTCAGGGTCTTTTCGCACAGGTTCTCTTGCGTGAAGATGGAGTCGCGGTGGATGTCCAGAATGTAGCGAATGCTTGGGTGGGCGGCGAGCGCCTTGCGGGCGGCTGCGCGGGAATCCGCGTAGGCGTTGTTGAAATCCGGCAAATCGTGCATGACGCGGTCGTGCAGCACCGGGATACCGAGCGATTCGAGCGTTTCCGCGATGACGTCCCCGACCGCGACGACCGTTTCCGACGC
>CANQTR010000137.1 GCA_947626805.1 uncultured Clostridia bacterium | reverse complement strand
GCGGCGGTCGTCCATTCGAGCAGGCGGCGGTGCGAGACCGCCATTCGCCAAAGCGAGCGGCAGACCGCGTCGAGCGAAAGGAACGCGGACCGGCAGGCGGAACACAGGTCGTTCCCCAGCCGCAGCGCCGATTCCGCGAAGGCGGAAAGCCCCGCCGTGAAGGCGTGCCGCAACAGGAACGGACCCCCGGACAGCAGGTCGCAGACCGACCCGACGGCGAACGGGAGCAACAGGTAACTGTACGCGGCGAGAAAGACCCCCAGCGCCTCCCATTCCCCCCGCGCAAAGACCGCGCCGAGCGCGACGGCGAGCAGGGCGGACAGCGGGGTCAGGTGCCGGAACAGATTGCAGACGATTTGCCGCCGGCTGACGAAGGAGAGCGCATATTTCCGCCGGAACAGCAACGGCAGGTTCTGCACGTCCCCGCGAATCCAGCGGTGCGCCCGCCGGTGCCACGCGGCGGGGTTGCTCGGGACCGAATCCGGCAGCGCGAGGTCGGATACCAGCAGGGTTTTCAGCAGACCGCCCTCCGGCAGGTCGTGACTGAGGATTTTGCCCTCCGGCAGGTCGAGCGCTTTTTCGCGGAATCGCCGGATATCGAGCAGTCCCTTCCCGCAGAAGATGCCCTCCCCGTACAGGCTCATGTTGCGGTCGAACGAGGCGCGTTCATAGAAAGAAACGCCCGCCGACCCGGAAATCAGGCGGGTAAAATAGGTGCGGTAGGAGGAGAGCAGTTCGGTCTGCACGGCGGGCTGCAATACGCCGAACCGGCGGTTGACCGGGTGCAGGGCGACGCCGAGCAGTTCCCGCACCACGCCGGGGGTCAGTTCCGTGTCCGCGTCCAGCGTCAGCAGGTAACGCGCGTCGGTCGGGCAGGGTCCGTACAGCAGTCCGGCGTCCTCCCCGGTCAGCCGGCGTATCAGCGCGCCGACCGCGCCCCGCTTGCGCTCCTTCCCGCCGAACCGCCCGCTTTCCAGCGGTTCGCGTTCGCGGTAAAAGAGGAAGAAACGCTCGCCGTGCTCGCGGTTGAGCCGGTCGACGGCGTCCTTCGCCCGTGCGAGCAGTTCGTCGTCCCCGTCGGCATGAACGGACGCAGATTCCGGCAGGTCCGCCAAAAGGCAGAAGGAAAGATTTTCGTCCCGATTCAGATAATAGAACCGTTCCAGCCGGTCGAACGCGTCGGAATCCGCCTGCAAAAGCGTCGTCACGGCGACCACCGTACGCGCGCGGTCGGGAACGGACGGCAGGTCCAGCCGCAGGGCGGCGTGCTCCCGTCGGAACGGCGACGCGAGCCGGTCGCACACCGGGGCAATCCCTTCCGCGAGCGGCAGGAGCAGCGGGACGGTCAGCCAGCCGAATGCGCGCGCACACAGCGCGCACCCGCCGCCGAACAGCAACAGAAAACACCCCCACCAGACGAGGACGCCCCGAACGGACACCCCGTGCGGGAACAGCAGTTCTCCGAGCGGGCGGTTTTTCGCTTTGGCTTCCGACGCGAGTTCGACGGCTTCCTTCGTTTCGCTCCGCCCGTTTTTCTTCGCCCGCTTTGCGAGCGCGAGGCGGTAGGCGGCTTTGGTTTCCGGGGAAAAGAGCGGGTAGTCGCTCTCGAATTCCGCAAGCACCCCTTCCGGTTCCCACGCCGCCTCGAACAGCGCGGACACCGAAAGTTCCGGTACGGTCCGCAGGACCCCGACCGCCTCCGGCAGGAGGGAGGCGTTCTTTTTGCCCTCGCAGATGCCCCCGATTCGCAGCAACGCGTTCGCGGCGAGCATGGCGGGGACGGCGCTCAGGGCGGCGAAGTCCGGCGGGGTCGACGCAGATTGCTCCCGCAGGAAGTCGAGCAGGCTTTCCTCCGTCAGTTTCCAGCCGACCGACGCGAGGTAGTCGGCGGCGACGGATTCGGTTTGCGGGGAGGAACGCAGTCCGTCGCTTTTCCGCACGGCGTTGTACTGCCGGTCGATCAGGTAGTAGTTGTCCGCGACCCATTCCGGCGCGCCCTCGCGGATACTGGCGCGGATGGCGCGAATGGCGGCGGAAAGCCTTGCGCGGAGCGAGGAACCGTTTCTCATGACTGACATATCCTTTCCCGTTGGATTCATCGATTCATCTGGTTTAGTGTTGACCGGAACATTGGGAATTATACCCGAAGGGCGGGAAAGAAAAAACGCACGGAGGGCTTTTGAAAATGACCCCTCCGTGCGTTTGAGAACGGATTTTTATAGGAAGGACTATTTTTCGATGACCAGCACCATCGGGCAGGGCGGCTGGTTGACGCCGCTGCTGTCGTCGTCGTAATGCCCGTCGTACAGGACCCCTTGCGCCATACATTCCCGGACCGTCGCGAACAGGATGGCGCCGGAGGCGTTCATATACTGCTTTTGCAGCGGCACGCTGTCGAGGTGGGCGGGAATTTTTTGCGCTTTCCCGCGCAGGAAGTCCGCGAGCGGTTCAAGGAGGTCGTTCGCCAGCGATAGGGTCGCGTCCCCGCAGACGTTCCACAGGAAATTTGCTTCCTCTTTGGTCAGTACGGGGAGGTTCACGACGGGTTTCCCGTTTTCCTCGCGGAACAGTTTGCACGCGGTCAGGTGCGGGAGCGCGCCGAGGTAAGCCGGGTCGACGCCGACCTGTTCCGGGGGCGTGTCCGTATGGATGAGGTAGAGCAGTTTCATGACCTCCGCGTCGGAGAGAGAATGCTGAGGCGCGAAGGCGTAGTCCGGGGAGGAACTGTAATATAGGCAGGGGAATCCGTCGGCGCCGTAAATGCGGAGTTCGACGGAAGTACTGCCCGCAAAGCCGTCGAATTTCGCCCCGCGCTCGCCGGAATAGCCGTGCGTGTACAGGTCGGGGTGCGCGGTGTGGTCGAAATTCCGTGGCAGAACGTCCCCGAACGCAATCCAGCGTCCCCCGTTCGGGCGCTCCGGGCAGCGCTGTTCGGCGTGAAAGGCGTTTCCGATTGCGATGAAAGTCCCGTAGTCGAGGGCGTGAAAGACCGCGTACAGTTCCAATCCGTTCCTTGCGTCCGGGGAGAGTCGGTCGTAGAACGCCTGTGTGCGCAGGATGTGCAGGCAGTCCTCCAGCCGGCGGCGGAAGAGCGGAAAGTTGTCATGAACGAATTGTTTTTGGGCGGGAACGTACTTTTCCCGGTCCTTGACGGTGGAAATCATGAAATCCGTGTAGAATCGGTTCCCGACCTGCTTCATCAGTTCGCCGTCCGTCAGTTTGCGGAGGACCGGTTCGACATAAGCGGTCGGCATGCCGAGGGCGCGGGAAATTTGCGCGGCGGTTGCCGGGCGGGGGTAGGCGTACCAGAGGACGTTCTGGGCGAGCAGGTCGGTTTCGAGAAGGCAGTACGGTTCCCCGTTCAAACCGGGGAGACCGCTGTTGTGAAGAATCAGTCGTACCGGGTCGTAGCTTTGCTCGGCGTAAGTTTCCGTGTTTTCCATTTCGGTGTATCCTTTCTTCAGTTGTTCCCTGCCGAGGTGCAGACGGCTCTTGACCGTTCCTGCCGGTATGCGGAGGTCTTTTGCGATTTGCTCGACGCCCTGCCCTTTCAGGTAATGCCGCACGATGACCTCGCGGTAGGTCCCGGCGAGATAGGCGACCGCGCGCCGCACCTTCTCCGCCTCGTCCCCCGTTTCGCCGGTCCGTTCGTCCGACCGCTCGTCGGGGACGTCGGGCAGTTCGCCGACCGACACCGTCGGCATACGGTACTTCTGCCGGAGCCGGTCGTTGAATTTCCG
>CANQTR010000136.1 GCA_947626805.1 uncultured Clostridia bacterium | reverse complement strand
TCGAGCAGTCCCATTTCGCCGAGCACCGAGGGGGCGGCGCAAATGGCGGCGACGTACAGCCCGTTCTCCACGGCGCTTCGAATCAGGCTCTTGACGCGCGAGCTTTCCCGCAGCAGTTCGGTTCCCTTCGCGCCGCCGGGCAGAACCACGCAGCTCATCGCCGCGCGGTCCACCCGCTCTATCGGGTAGTCCGTTTTGACGGTGATTCCGTGGGAACCGGTCACATATTCCTGCCCGTTGACCGAGACCAGCGCGACCTCCGCGCCTGCCCTCCGCAACAGGTCCGCCGGCACGAGCGCCTCGACCTCCTCGAATCCGTCCGCCAAAAAAATCGGTACGTATATCATCTTTTTTTTCCGTCCTTTCCTTGATTTCGGTATTCCAGCACCCGCTCCGCTTCCCGCATCAGTTCGGCGTGGATATCCTCCCGCGTCCGTAGGGGTCCCCCTTCCCCTTCCGTACAGCGGACGGTCGTCCAGCCCAGTTTTTCCGACGCGTAGAGGGCGGCGCGGTAGCTGTCCTCCAGGTGGGTGCGGCTTTTTTCATGGATGTCGCCCGCCCGACCGGTCTGCTTCGCGCGCTCCGCGATGAGCCGCGCCGACGTTTCCGGCGGGACGCACAGGTAAAGCACCAAATCCGGTTCCGGCAGTCCGAGTTTGCGGTACTCGAAGTCGAACAGCCACGCGAGGAACGCGTCGTACCGTTCCGGCGGGAGTTTCGAGAGCTGGTGTACCGCGTTCGCCGTCGTGTAGCGGTTCGCGAGCAGGACTTTGCCCGCGTCGTAGTCCTTCCGCCAGTCGAGCATGTACGAGCAGTACCGGTCGACCGCGTAAAACGCCGACGCCGCGTACCCGTTGACCGCGCGCGGGTCCTCCCCGAACGCGCCGGACAGGTACAGGTTGACCGCCGCGCTCATCGCCGGGTCGTACGTCGGGAAACACACCGTTCGGCACGGTATCCCCTTCTCCCGGAACGCCTGCTCCAGCAGGCGCGTTTGCGTTTCTTTGCCCGAACCGTCCAGCCCGTCGATTGCAATCAGCGTTCCCACGCGCGCCCTCTCCCCCTTTTCGGATACTTTATCAAGATATTATAGCACATTCCGCGCCCGATTGCAAGCCTTTCGGAGAAAAAAGTGCGAGGGTACGCGAAAGGGGTACGAAAGGGGTACGAGGAGTACGGTGGGGGAACGAGTTCCCCCACACCCCCATTTCGCGAAGTTGACTGTCGTCAACTTCGGGGGTTATAAAAAAAGCGCCTCCACGCCTCGCGGGAAGCGTTCGGTGCTTTCTCGGTTCATGCCTTCGCGACCCGATTGTCGCCGGCTCCGACGGCTTGCACTCGCAAGCCGCCCTCGCTCGCACCCAATTTTCGTAAGGAATACTACAACGCGAAGCGTTTACAATAAAATAATGTCCCGTAGGCGGACATGCGCCGCCGGAGGGACACATCTAGAGAAAACCGGCGATGGCGGCGTCAGAAGTGGCGCAAGCCGAGCCGTGTTTTCAAACCTGCCGACGGTGTCGGCAGGTTCCGAGGGGGGAGTATTCGCTATCCAAAACGGCTCGCCGTTTTGGATGTGGGAACCACGGAA
This sequence comes from uncultured Clostridia bacterium, assembly GCA_947626805.1. Classification (GTDB taxonomy): domain Bacteria; phylum Bacillota; class Clostridia; order Oscillospirales; family CAG-382; genus Coliplasma. The sequence goes on along the minus strand of CANQTR010000136.1, from coordinate 2,247 downwards.
CAAGGCGGAGCGCATGAAATGCGCGAAGTCGCCGTGATCGTGGTCCCCCCTTCGAACTATTTATATTCCTCCGGCAAAAATTCGGCGGGAATGACCGTTTGGAGGGTCTTATACAGGGAATCGATACCGAACGCGCCGCCGTAGAGGGTCGCGGGGTGCTTGGGGTCGCTCTCGTACCAGACGACGCCGTGTTTCGCGGCGAGTTCGGCGGTATAGTCCTTCAAATCGTAGAGCTTGAACCCCCGGTAGCCGGTGTCGAGCCTGGGGTGGACGGACTGCTCCTTGACGTAATGCAGGACGAGCGGGGTAAAGACGGGATTTTCGACGGTGATTTCCCCGGTCTCGGCGCTCTTTCGCACGTCGAACGAGAGCATTCCCTCCAAAACGTTGAGCCCGTTCTGCATACCGGAAACGAAGTTCCCGAGCGAATAGGTCAGCAGCATCTTCTTCCCGTCGGGGCGGTCCATCCACTGCATCGGCTGGATACAGTGGGAATGCATACCGACGACGGCGTCCACGCCGAGACTGCAGAACAGTTCCGCGTAGCGTTTCTGTTCGGCGTTCGGGGTGTAGCTGTCCTCGTCGCCCCAGTGCGCGGAAACGATGACCACGTCCGCCTGCTGTTTCGCGAGCGCGACCTGGTGGCGGACCAGCGATTCGTCGAGGTACGGGATATAGGTCTCGGAGTAACAGGTGATACCGTTCGTGCTGTAGGTATACGCGAGGAACGCGAACTTCAGCCCCTTCGATTCGACGATGGGAATCGTGTCCGTCGCCGCCTGATTGGCGTAATAGCCGAGCGGGGTCATGCCGAGCGAGCGGAAGAACCCGTCGGAATGAATCAGGAAACTGTCGTTCCCGGCGTCGAGCATATGGTTGTGCGCCATGTTGACGACGTCCACGCCCAGTTCCTTGAGCGTCCGCCCGACCGCCTCCGGGGAATTGAACTTCGGGTAGCCGTAGATTTCCGTCCCGTCGCCGCCGGAGAGCGTTTCCTGGTTGATATAGCAGATGTCCGCCGCCCGCATACGCGCCGCGACGTTCTCGTAAATCGGCAGGAAGTCGTAGTTCGCGTCGTTGGTCGCGACGTAGGTGCAGTTCTCTTGGTGCGCCTCCGCGTAGCATTCCATCGCGTAGTAGTAGACGGACGGGTGGATCAGGTTGTCCCCGCACGCAAGCAGGCTGACGACCGTGTCCTCCTCGACCGGGAGCGGAATCGCGGAAGTGGTCGGCTGTTCCCCGCCGCTTTCCGACGGCGCGGCAGAGACCGACGCGTCGCCGCTCGTCGGGTCGCCGGTGCTCGTCGTCGCCGTATCGTTCGACATACAGCCGTACGCCAATACCAGCGCCGCCGTGATGACCGTCAGCACCGCGACCGCCACGCGATACCCCCACTTGGTTTTCTGCTTTCCTGCCATGTGACACCTCTCCGCTCGCTTTTTCCATAGTATACTCCCCCGCCGCCGTCTTGTCAAGCCGTTCGAGTGTAAAATTGTTGTAAAGGTGGGGTACGGTGGGGGTAGTAACTACCCCCACACCCCCGTAGCGCAAAGTTGAGCGGGGTCGATTCCATCGACCCCGCTCAACTTTGGGACACGGCGAAATACGGTACGGTTTGCACCCCTTCCGACGCCGCCTACGCCGTTTTTCCCGCCGTATTACGTTTAGGGCGTGACGACAACGTCGAATGGTTCGAAAACGGCGGGTGCGGGGGGCATTTAAACCCCTAAGCCGAAAAGTTTTTGAGGATTTTTAAGGGACTTTTTACAAAAAGTCCCTTAAATGGGGTTCGGGGTGAAACCCCGACACAGCGTACCTTGCATAGCGGGAATATGCGCGTTCGTCGCAACGCGCGGTGACGCGCACGCCGTCCGGCGTATATTCCGTATCCAAAACCGTCGCGTCGCGATACACCGCCGCGGCAGCCGCCGATTCGGCGTGCGGGAAGAAGAGGGTCAGCGTTTTCTTCCCGCCGTTGACCGTTTCCTCCAGCCGCTGCAGGAACGCGTCCACCCCGTCCCCGGTCGCCGCCGAAATTTCAATCGCGTTGCCCGGAAACAGCGCCCGTTCCCCGTCCGAAAGCAGGTCGGTCTTATTGTACACCTCCAAAAGCGGTTTGTCCGACGCGCCGAGTTCCTCGACCAGCCGCGCGACCACCGCGCGCTTCCGCCGCCGTTCCTCCGCCGGTTCGGACGCGTCGGTGAGGCAGACCACGACGTCGCAATAGGTCAATTCCTCCAGCGTCGA
>CANQTR010000135.1 GCA_947626805.1 uncultured Clostridia bacterium | reverse complement strand
GTCGGCGAGCGCCCGCTGTTCCACGGGACCGACCTCGAACTGCACGACACCATCTTCACCGACGGCGAGTCGCCGCTGAAGGAAAGCCGGGATATCCGGCTGTTCAACTGTATGTTTCAATGGAAATACCCGCTCTGGTACGCGAAAAACATTTACGCGAAGGACTGTACCTGGCTGGAAATGGCCCGCTCCGGCGTGTGGTACACGGACAACATCACGCTTGAGGATTGCGTGCTCGACGCGCCGAAGAATTTCCGGCGGTGCCGCGGCGTGACCCTGAAAAACGTGTCGTTTTCACAGGCGGCGGAAACGCTCTGGACCTGTGAGGACGTTTCGCTCGAACGCGTCACGGCGAAGGGCGACTACTTCGGCATGAACAGCCGCAAACTGCAGATTCGGGATTTCACGCTCTACGGCAACTACGCCTTCGACGGCGCGAGCGACATCGAGGTGCGGCACGCGAAAATGCTTTCCAAGGACGCGTTCTGGAACACCCGGAACGTCACGGTCTACGACAGTTTCCTCTCCGGCGAATACCTCGGCTGGAACTCGAAAAACCTGACCTTCGTCAACTGCACCATCGAAAGCCTGCAGGGGCTTTGCTACATCGAAAACCTCACCCTGAAAAACTGCAAACTGCTCAACACCACGCTTTCCTTCGAATATTCCACCGTCGACGCGGAAATCAAGGGACGGGTGGAAAGTGTGTTCAACCCGTCCGGCGGTATAATCCGGGCGGACGAGATTGGGGAATTGACGGTGGACCCGCAACGCGTCGACCCGTCGAAAACCGTCGTCCTCACCGGTCCCGACGCGAAGAAAGGGGAACCGGCATGACCGACGAGCGTTTCGACCTGCCGGTCGACCGGCGGCAGACCAATTCGCTGAAATGGGACGTCGGACCGGACGAACTGCCCATGTGGGTGGCGGACATGGACTTCCGCACGGCTCCCGCGGTGCGCGAGGCCATCGAACGCCGTGCGAAGCACGGAGTGTTCGGCTACGCGACGGTCACGGACGCGTGGTACGACGCGTATCGGACGTGGTGGAAGACCCGTCACGGGTTCGCAATCGAACGGGAATGGCTGATTTTCTGCACCGGCGTGGTGCCGGCGATTTCCACGACCGTCCGCAAACTGACGACCCCGGCGGAAAAAGTGGTCGTGATGACCCCGGTCTACAACATCTTCTTCAATTCCATCGAAAACAACGGGCGGCGCGTGCTGGAATGCCCGCTTGCTTACGACGGACACGCGTATGAAATCGACTTTTCCGCCCTCGAAACGGCGCTTTCCGACCCGCAAGCGACCCTGCTTTTGCTCTGTAACCCCCACAACCCGGTCGGGAAACTGTGGGACCGCGAAACGCTTTCCCGCGTCGGCGAGCTGTGCAAGGCGCACGCCGTCACGGTGCTGTCCGACGAGATCCATTGCGACCTGACCGACCCGGAATGTGCCTATGTGCCGTTCGCGTCGGTTTCGGACGTGTGCCGGGACATCAGCGTCACCTGCCTTGCGCCGACGAAAGCGTTCAACCTCGCGGGACTGCAGACGGCGGCGGTGGTCGTGCCGAATCCCGCGTTGCGCCGCCGCGTAGACCGCGCATTGAACACGGACGAGGTCGCCGAACCGAACGCGTTCGCCGTCGACGCGACGGTCGCCGCCTTCACGCAAGGCGGGGATTGGCTGGACGCCCTTCGGCGGTACCTCTTTGCAAACAAGCGCACCGTCGCGGACTTCCTCGCAAAGGAACTGCCGCAAATCGCACTGCTCCCCTCGCAAGCGACCTACCTGCTTTGGCTGGATTGCGGCGGATTTACGGAGGACACGGCGGCGCTCGCGCGTTTCCTACGGGAACGGACCGGGCTTTACCTCTCCGCCGGCGCGCAATACGGCGGCAACGGTTCGCGTTTCCTCCGCATGAACATCGCCTGCCCGCGAACCACCCTGCTCGATGGTCTCGACCGCCTTCGCCGCGGCGTTCGGGCATACCGCGAAGAATGACGAACAAAAAAACGGTTCCGTACCCCCCCCGTAGCGGGGCGCGGAACCGTTTTTCTATGCAAATCCTTATGAAATTTCCCGATTCTCCGTCAACCAGCGGACAAACGAGAGGACCAACCGCTTTTCCCGGTCGGTCAGATACGACACCTGTTCGAGCAGTTCGGTCCGCAAATAGGTTTCGGAGGTCGTCGCGCTGCCGGAAAGCAACTCCGCCGGGTCGCAGGAAAGCAGCGACGCGATTGCCGAAAGCAACTCCAAACTGATTTTGGTGACCCCCCGCTCAACCTGACTCACATACCCGACAGAAACCCCCAAATCTTCGGCAAGCCGCTCTTGCGTAAGGTGGTTTTGCTTGCGCTTTTCCCGAATCCTTCCCCCAATCAGGCGATAGTCCACCGCATATTTCATCGCTTTCTCCTCCCGTCCTCTCCTTCAATTTTAGATGTCCACAATGTCAGTATACATTGTTTTATGCAAAAAATAAGATAGTTATAAATTAAATTTTATCTATTGCTGTTGACAAATGCGGAAATCTGTTGTATACTGTATTTCGAAAGAATTTCGAAAACCCCTTGACTCTCCGGTATCCTTTCGGTTTATACTGTGCTCGTAAGGTACTTTCCGGAAAAAAGGGGCGCATACATAAAAAGCAAAAAACGAAAGAGGGACGGATAAGGAGGGAACGGCATGGCAACAATCGGGGAGCGAATTCGGGACTTGCGGGCGGAAAAACAGGTCACGCAGGAACGGTTGGCGAATTTTCTCGGCGTCACGCCGCAGGCGGTCAGCCGCTGGGAGCGGGAAGGGGTTTGCCCGAATCTGGAATTGCTTCCGAAGCTGGCGAAGTTTTTTTGCGTCAGCACGGACTATTTGCTGGGATTGGTCGACCGGTCGTGAACCGGCGGGAGGACTTTGACCGTCGGCGTTTCCCGTCGCGGCGCGCCGAAAAACGGGCGTCGGCTCTCGAACATCGAAACGGGCGGGTCCCTTCGCGGGGACCTGCCCTTTTTTTCGTCCCCGGAAAAAACTTCCGCGAAAGATATTGACAAATCCCATTTCCTGTGCTATACTGTGCCGGTAAGGGAAATTGACTGGTCAACATTTGGCGAAAAACGGCGCGAAGGCGCATTTGGAAGGAGGGGTTGTCGTGATTGAACGGGAAGGCGTCGTCATCAGCAGTTTCTTGCGGATTTCCAACGCGCTGACGACCCTGCAAAAGAATCTGGAGCGGGCGAAGTCCCTTCGGGCGAGACCGCTCAACCTCAAGAACGGCGAAGTGCTGGTCATGTACCTGTTTTACGACAACCCGGACGGGCTTTCCGCGGAACAGCTCTCCCGCGTGTGTATGCTCGACCGGTCCCTGATTTCGCGGAGTTTGCGCTCGCTGAGCCTCAAGCGGCTGATCACCTGCCCGCGCGCGGCGGAAGGCAAGCGGCGGTACGGCAGTAAACTGACCCTGACGGAGGAAGGGAGGCGCGTCGGCGGCATTGTCAAACAGCACGTCCGGGAGGCGCAAGCGTTCCTTCGGGAGGGCATCACCGACGAGGAGCTGGAAATCATGTACAGCACCCTCGAAAAACTTTGCGCGCGGTTCGAGGAGTACAACCGGCTGACCCGCGCGGAACTGAAATCGAAAAAAGAAAGTATATAAACAACACATTTTAAGGAGAATGAACATGGTACTCGAAAAAGTGCAGGAAATGCTTGCGGAAAAACTGGGCGTCCCGGCGGAGGAAATCACGGCGGAATCCGAATTTTCCGCGCTGGGTCTGGACTCTCTGGATTTTGCGGAAATGCTGATGACCGTTGAAACGGAATTCGGCGTGTCCATCGAAGCGGACCC
>CANQTR010000134.1 GCA_947626805.1 uncultured Clostridia bacterium | reverse complement strand
TCGCGGTCGCCGTACACGTCGGTGACGGTCATGCGGTTGCAAGTCAGCGTGCCGGTCTTATCCGAACAGATGACCCCCGCGCAGCCGAGCGTTTCCACCGCCGGGAGCCTTCGAACGATGGCGCGCTGTTTCGCCATGCGCTGTACGCCGAGCGACAGCACGACGGTCACGATAGCGGGCAGCCCCTCCGGAATCGCCGCGACCGCGAGGCTGACGCTCGTCAGGAACATCTCCTTCGGTTCCAGCCCCTTCCAGAGGGAGAGCAGGAAGATGACCGCGCAAATGCCGACGGTCAGGTTGCCGAACACCCCGGACAGTTTCGCGAGCCGCTGCTGCAGCGGGGTCCGCTCCCCCTCGCCTTCCAATAACGACGCGATACTCCCCACGGCGGTATCCATGCCGGTCTTGACCGCGACGAACAGCCCGCTCCCGGCGAGGACCGCCGTCCCGCCCCATACCGCGTTGACCACGTCGCCGGTCGGGGTGCCGGGCGGGAGCAGGCGCGACGCGTCCTTGCGCACGCCGCCGGATTCGCCGGTCAGCGCCGATTCGTCCGTGAGCAGCCCGTCCGCTTCCAGCAGGCGCCCGTCACAGGGGACGATTTCCCCTTTCGACAGGCGGACGATGTCGCCGGGGACGACCTGTTCGCCGGGAATACATTGTTCGACCCCGTCCCGCACGACCGTACAGGTCGGCGCGGAAATGCGTTTGAGCGCGTCGAGCGCCTTTTCCGCCCGGCTCTCCTGAATCAGCGTGACGACGGCGTTGAGCAGGACGATAGCGAGGATAATGAACGGGTCGGGGCTCCATTCGCCGTTCAGGCGGTCGGCGGCGAAGGAAATGGCAGCCGCCGCGAGCAGGACCAGCGTCATGCGGTCGGCGAACGCGGAGAAAAAGCGGAGGAGCGGGTGCTTTCGCCGGCGGGGGCGCAAAGTGTTCGCGCCGTAGGTTTGCAGGCGTTCGGCGGCGTCGCGCCCGTGCAGACCGTTCCGGTCGGTCTTCAGTTCGCGCAGGAGGACTTCTTGTTCTTCAGAGTACCACACGTTGACAACCTTTCCTTTTCGGAGATGTATACGACTTCTTTTCGTTGCAGGAACAGTAGCAGGAGGTTCGGCAGAATCATCAGCGCGTTGAGCACGTCCGCCGCCGCCCAGAGCGCGCGCATCGGGACGAACGCCCCGAAGAAAGCCGCCCCGACGGACAGCAGGCGGTAGACCGTCTGCCCGTGCGGCAGGGCGAGAAAGGTCAGGCAGACGTCGCTGTAATAGCACCAACTGAGAATGGACGAGAAGGCGAACACCGCCGCGAGCAGTGTGAACAGCAGTACCCCGAACGTTCCGAACGCATTCCCGAACAGTTCCGCCATTCGCTGGGGTTCCCCGCCCGCCGAAAGCAGCGCGAGCGCCGTCAGGGTGGAAACGAGGAACGTGTCCGCGAGGATTTCGAACGCGCCCCATTCCCCCTGCTTTTGCGGGTCGCTTTCGCCGGAGGACGCGTGCGCGAGCGGGGAGGAACCGACGCCCGCCTCGTTCGAGAACACCCCGCGCGCGAATCCTTCGCGGAGCGCCAACGAAAGCAGGCTCCCGCTCACCCCGCCGACCGCCGCGCGCACCCCGAACGCCTCCCGCAAAATACGAAGGAACACGCCCGGCAGGGCGGGCAGATTACAGAGCAGAATCCACAGGACCGCGAGCAGATAGAGCGCCGACGCGGCCGGGACGATAGCGGTGTTCAGCTTGCCGATACGTTTCCGCCCGCCGAACAGGACGTACGCGAGCAACAGCGCGCAAGCCCCGCCGCAAACCGGGGCGGAAACGCCCAGCGTGCCGGCCGCCTCCGTCAGCGCGCCGATTTGCGCGAGGTTGCCGACCCCGAAGGAGGAACACACGCAAAGCAGGGCGAACAGCACGCCGAGCGGCCGCAATCCGAGGTCGGTAAGCCCGTACGGCGCGCCGCCGGCATATCCGCCGTCCGGCAGTTTCCTTCGGTGCGCGACGGCGAGGTAGACCTCGGCGTATTTCAGCGCCATGCCGGTGATTCCGCTGACCCACATCCAGAACACGCTCCCCGCGCCGCCGACGGCGATCCCGTAAGCGACGCCGGTAATGCTCCCCACGCCGACCGTCCCGCCGAGCGCGGTGGAAACCGAGGCGAGCAGGGTCCGCCGTCCCTCCTTTTTGCGGAACAGCCCGCCGACGGTATGGCGGCACAGGCGAATCGGGTGGAGTTGAAAGAACCCCGTCCGGACGGAGAACCAGCAGCCGCTGACCACCAGCAGCGCAATCATGGGGAATCCCCAGAGGGTCTCCCGCAGGGCTTGCAGCATACGAAACTCCTTTCCGGCGCGAACGGCGTGTTTTCCGGTTGACAAATGCAAAAAAATGTGGTATCTTATCCGTAGAGAAAGAAACGGGCGGCGCGGCGAGCGCCGGAAGGAATGGGACGACGGTATGGCGGAAACGATGTTTGCAAAAGCGGGACGCGGGTATGACCGCGCGCAGGTGGACGCTTTCCTGCTGGAAATGAACCGCACCTTTGCGGAAAAGGAAACGGCGTGGGAGGACAAGCGGCGGGAACTCGAAACGGCGCTGGAGGAAACGCAGGAAACCCTGAAGAACCGGGAGGCGGAATTTGCGGCGCGGGAACGGGAATTGACCGAGGCGCTCGAAGCGAAGGAGCGGGAGTGCGAGACCCTGCAGGCGAGTATCGGACAGCGCATGCTGACCGCGGACGCCCGCGCCGAGGAAATCCTCGCGCAAGCCCAACGGGAAGCGGCGGAACTGGTCGCGAAGGAGCGCCGCAAGGCGGAACAGGAGACCGCCCGCGCCGTCGCGGAGGTGCGCGCCCGCTGCGCCGTGCTCGGACAGGCGGCGGATTTGTTCACCAAGCGGATCGGCGCGCTTTCGGCGGACCTTCGCAAGACGGAGACCGCCATCGGCGACGCGACGGAGGACTTGCGCCGCAAGACGCTCGGAAGTCTGCAATGAGCGGGGTACGCTCGGTCCGCGTCGGGGACGCGGCGCGCTGGGTGCCGGAATTGCGCGCGGGGGACACGCTCCTGTTGAGCGGGACGGTCTATACCGCAAGGGACGCGGCGCACAAGAAGATGGCGGAACTGCTCGCGGCGGGGAAACCCCTGCCTTTCCCGTTGGAAGGCGCTTTCCTCTACTATGCCGGACCGACCCCGGCGCCGGAAGGGCGGGTGTGCGGTTCGTTCGGACCGACGACTTCCTGCCGCATGGACGCGTTCGCCCCGTCGCTCTACCGACTGGGGCTGAAAGGGACCGTCGGCAAGGGCGGTCGGAGCGCGGAAGTCGTGGACGCGATTCGGGAAACAGGCGGTTGTTACCTCATCGCGGTCGGCGGCGCGGGCGCTTTCTACGCAAGCCGAATCGTTTCCTGCGAGGAAATCGCCTTCCCGGAACTGGGGTGCGAATCCGTCAAGCGTTTGGAATTCCGGGAATTCCCGCTGACCGTCGCGGTGGACGCGTACGGGAACGACCTGTTCAGGACATGCTCGGAGGCAGTTCCTCCGGCGGCTTCTCGCCGGGCGTAAACGGGGAATCCACGGTCAGTTCCTTCAAAAACGTGACCTCCGCGTCGAGGATGCAGGCGTTTCGAATCTCGTCGAAACTGATATTACTCGTGCTTTCGAGCACCTCGTCCGTCTGCCGCTCCAGCCACGCGCGGAACGCCTCCTCCGCCTCCCTTTGCGCCTGCTCCGGCGTGACGGTCACGGTCTCCGGGGCGTACTCGGCGTACGTCACGCTCGTCCGCCGAATCGGGGTCTCCGCGACCCCGAAAAGCAGAACCGTTTCTTCTTCGACCGCCGTGTCGAAACTGTCGAACCGGCATGCCTCCGTCCGAAACAAATCCAGACGCTTGCCCAGCAGGGCGAGGGTCGTCTTTTTTTCGGTCCGCCCGGTGTAGTGCTTGACCGTGCGTTCCA
>CANQTR010000133.1 GCA_947626805.1 uncultured Clostridia bacterium | reverse complement strand
AAGGTCTGCACGACGAGCAGGTTTTCATACCTGTCGACCAGCGGCAGGACGCTCTCCCCGCCGAAATCCACATACGCCTCGTCCACCAGCACGACCGACGACGGGTCGGCGCGCAGGATGCGCTCGATTTGCTCCGTCGCAAGCGAAATGCCGGTCGGGGCGTTCGGGTTGGCGAGAACGACCGTGCGCCGTTTGCCGAGATACGGTTCCGGGTCGACCGTGAAATCCGCCCGCAGGGGGACGCAAGTGTACGGAATCCGGTACAGCCCCGCGAGTACCGTGTAAAAGCCGTAGGTGACGTCCGGGAACAGCAACGGACGCGTTTCGTCCGCGAAAGCCTGGAACGCGAACCCCAAAACCTCGTCCGAGCCGTTGCCGACCAGCACCTGTGACGGGCGCACCCCGGCGTAAGCGGCGAGCGCCTCGGTCAGCGCGCGGTTTTCCGGGTCGGAATAGAGTTGCAAGCGACCGATTTCCGCCTCGACCGCCCGCGCGACGGACGGCGGCGAGGGGAACGGGGATTCGTTGGTATTCAACTTGAGATATTGCCGGTCCTGCGGCTGTTCGCCGGGGACATAGGGGGTCAAATCGCGGATTCTGCCGACGGAAAATCTGCTCATACGCTAATTCCCCTTCCGAAACCGCACTTCCGCGCTGCGGGCGTGGGCCTCAAGCCCCTCCTGCCGCGCGAACCGGGCGACCTTTTCCGCGACCGCCTCCAGCGCGTCGGCGGTATAGTAGGTAAACTGCATTTTTTTGACGAAATCGTCGACCGAAAGCGGCGAGGAGAACCGCGCCGTTCCGCCGGTCGGCAGGGTATGGTTGGGTCCGGCAAAGTAGTCGCCCAGCGATTCGGGGCAGTTTTTTCCCAAAAATACCGAACCGGCGTTGCGTATTTTCGGAAGGTACGCGAACGGGTCGTCCACGCAAAGTTCCAGATGTTCCGGCGCGATACGGTTTGCGATGTCGACGGCGTCCGCGAGGTCGGACGCGAGAATGATTTTTCCGTTGCGGTCGACGGACGCGCGGGCAATTTCCGCGCGGGGGAGCAACGGTATCTGCTTTTCCAGTTCGTCCCGCACCCGCTCGGCGAAGGGGCGGTCGGTCGTGACGAGCACGGCGCTCGCCATGCGGTCATGCTCCGCTTGCGAGAGCAAATCGGCCGCGACGACGGCGGGGTCACAGGTCGCGTCCGCAAGGACGAGAATCTCGCTCGGTCCGGCAATCATGTCAATCGACACCCGGCCGAACACCTGCCGCTTTGCTTCCGCGACGTAAGCGTTTCCGGGTCCGACGATTTTATCGACGCCGGGGACCGTTTCCGTCCCGAACGCGAGCGCCGCGATTGCTTGCGCCCCGCCGACCTTGAAGACTCTGTCTACCCCGGCGATTTTCGCCGCCGCGAGAATGGACGGAGACACCTTTCCGTCCGGTCCCGGCGGGGTCGTTATCACCAGCGTCGGACAGCCGGCCAGTTTCGCCGGGATACTGTCCATCAGCACCGTCGACGGATACGCGGCGGTCCCGCCCGGCACATAAAGCCCGACCCGTTCGATGGGAAGGACCTTTTGCCCGGTCACCACGCCGTCCCGTTCGGTCTGCACGAACCCCGCGCGCACCTGTGACGCATGGAATGCGCGGATATTCCCCGCCGCCTCCCGCAAAACGTCCAGGAATGCCGGTTCGACGGCGGAAAACGCCTCGTCAAACTCTTCTTCTGTCACTTCGATAGAGGTGAGTTCCGCTTTGTCGAATTTTTTCGCGTAGGCGAACAGCGTCCGGTCGCCGTTGACGCGGACGTCGTCGAGAATGGCGGAAACCGTTTCCCGCAGGTCGCTCGGCGCGCCAATCTCCCGCGAAAAGATTTCTTCGTCGGGGACTTCCCCGCAAGCGTAAATTCTAATCATTTGCTTTGACCGTTCCTTCCAGTTTCCGCACGAGCGGGACGAGCAAATCCGCCTTGAAACGCCAACTCGCCTGATTCGCAATCAGCCGGGCGCTGATGGGCAGAATGGTTTCGACGACCTCCAGACGGTTCTCCCGCAAGGTCGTCCCGGTTTCGACGATATCGACGATGACGTCGGAAAGTCCGAGCAACGGGGCGAGCTCGATGGAACCGTTGAGCGGAATAATATCGATGTCCCGCCCCTGTTCGGCGTAAAACCGACGCGCGATGTTCGCGAATTTCGTCGCAACCTTCAGCGTCCGTTCGCCGCTGTCCCGGAACCCCTCCGGCGCGGCGACCGCCATGCGGCACCTGCCCAGCCCCAAATCCAGCAGTTCATACACGTCCGGTCCGTGTTCGAGCAGAATATCCTTCCCCGCCACGCCGACGTCCGCCGCGCCGCGTTCGACATACACCGGCACGTCCGACGGCTTGACCCAGAAGTAGCAGACCTGCTTTTCCGGGTTCTCGAAAATGAGTTTGCGATTGTTTTCGCGAATGGACGGGCATTCGTATCCGGCCGATTCGAACAGGGCGTACACCTTTTCGCCCAGCCTGCCTTTGGGTAACGCGATTTTAATCATACCGTCCCCTGCCCTTCCTCCATACGAATCACCTCGCGGACCCGCAACTTCGGCGGTATCCCCCGCTGTGCGCTGACGGTCCTGCCGCGGGACGTCAGGTCGTTCACCCTTTTCGCGAGCGACGCCGGGTCGGTCTTTTCGTCATACAGCAACAGCACGTCCACGTCGTACGGCGGTTCCTCCCGCTGCAGTTCTTCGAGCAGGTCGAGGTAGAGTGCGAACCCGACGGCGTCCGCGCGTTTGCCCATGCGGCGCATCAGCCGGCCGTACTGCCCGCCGGACAGCACCCCCTCGCAAACGCCGTCGAGGAACCCTTTGAAGACGATGCCGTCGTAGTAGTTCATATCGTTGACGAGCGAGAAATCGAATCGGATACGGTCCGATTGCGGGAGCGTGTCGAGCAAATTCGAGAGCGAACGCAGGCAGTCCAGCGCTTCCTTTGCGCGGTCACCGCAAAGCGTTTCCAGTTCCGCGAGCACTTGTTTCCGTTCCCCGCTCACGCCGACGAATCCGCACAGCTTTTCCGCCTGCTCCGGCGGTATCCCCTCCCGCGCGCAGGCGCGTCGCAGGTCGTGCGCGTTCTTTCCGGCGACATATCCCGTCGCCTCCCGGCGGAACGCCTCGCTCCCGCCGCAACCGTCGAGCAGGGCGTGCAGAACGCCGAGGTGCGAGACTTCCAGCACATACGACGGCGAAATCGCCTCCAGACTCTTCGCGGCGAGCAGGACCGCTTCGAACAGGTCGTACAGGTCCAATGCGCCGACGCATTCCAGACCGGTCTGCAGGATTTCCTTGTACTGCTTTGTTCCGCCGGAAACGCGGTAGACGTTTTCGTTATAGCACACCTTCTGCTTACAGCCGATGTCCGCGCCGTCCTCGTCGCGCAGAGAGCGGACGATAGAAAGGGTCACGTCCGGCTTGAGCGCCAGCAACCGCCCGTCCGTATCCGAAAAAGCGATGATACGGTCGCTGACCAGAAACTCCTTGTTGCGGGCGTAGAAGTCGTAGGACTCAAACTTACCCATTTTGAACGGGCGGTAGCCGTAGGCTGTGTACAGTTCCCGCAGGGCGAACACCGCCTTTTCTTCCCGCTTGAGCAATCGCTCGTTCATGTTCGTGAACCCTTCCTTTCCGTGCGTTCCCCGCTCAGTCCGTTCGACCGTCCGCGCGGTCGAGCGCGAGCTGATAGCCGCCGTTTCCGTACGCGAGGCACTTGTTGACCCGGCTGATGGTCGCCGTACTGACCCCGGTCTCCTCGCAGATGGCGTGGTAACTCACGCCGTCGCGCAAGAGTCGCGCGATTTTCAGCCGTTGCGCGATTTCGATGATTTCCTTGATGGTGCAGGCGTCCTCGAAGAACGCGTAGCATTCCTCGACGTTGTTCAGAGAGAGGATAGCCCTGAAAAGCGCGTCCGTTTCCTCGGTATGCCAATTTTTCACGGGT
>CANQTR010000132.1 GCA_947626805.1 uncultured Clostridia bacterium | reverse complement strand
AAGGCGACGGGCGAGGTGATGTCGGTCGGCAGGAACATCGAGGAAAGCCTGCTGAAAGCCGTCCGCTCGCTGGAGATTGGCGTCTACCACCTGCATATGAAGAAGTTCGACGGCTGGGACACGGAAAAACTGCTCGGCTACATCCGCGAAGGCACCGACGACCGCATTTACGCCATCGCCGAACTGTTCCGCCGCGACGTCCGCGTCCACACGGTCAACGGCGCGACCCAGATAGACCCCTTATTCCTCGAAAAATTGCGGCATATCGTCCAACTGGAGCGCGAAATCGCATCGCACCCGTTCGACGCGGACGCCTTGCGGACGGCGAAAACGTACGGCTTTTGCGACCGCGCCGTAGCGGACCTGTGGGGCGTCGGCGAGGACGACGTGTGGCGGACCCGCAAGGAAAACGGCATTTTCCCGGTGTACAAGATGATTGACACGTGCGCGTCGGAGTTCGAGTCGTATATCCCGTACTTCTACTCCACCTACGCGGAGGAGAACGAATCCGTCGTGACCGACCGGAAAAAAATCCTCGTGCTGGGGTCGGGTCCGATACGCATCGGGCAGGGGGTGGAGTTCGACTATTCGACGGTCCACGCGGTCATGACCATCCGCGCCCACGGGTGCGAGGCAATCATCGTCAACAACAACCCGGAGACCGTTTCGACCGACTACACCTGCTCGGACAAGCTGTACTTCGAGCCGCTGACCGTCGAGGACGTCTGCAACATCATCGAACTGGAAAAGCCCTACGGGGTCATCGCGTCGCTCGGCGGGCAGACGGCAATCAACCTCGCCGAACCGCTTCGTCGGCGGGGCGTCAACCTCATCGGCACCGATTGCGACGCCATCGAGCGGGCGGAGAACCGCGACGCGTTCGAAAAGGTCCTGCTTTCGCTGGATATCCCCCAGCCGCAAGGCAAAGCGGTCACGAACGTCGAGGACGGCGTGCGGGCGGCGGAGGAGATCGGCTACCCGGTGCTGGTGCGCCCGTCGTTCGTGCTGGGCGGCAGGGCGATGCAGATTGTCGCGAACGAGTCCCAGTTGCGGCTGTATCTGAAGTCCGCCGTCGAAATCAACGAGGACCAACCGGTGCTGGTCGACCATTACATCGTCGGGCGGGAGGTCGAGGTGGACGCGGTGTGCGACGGGACGGACGTGTTCGTGCCGGGCATTATGGAGCTGGTCGAACGGACCGGCGTGCATTCCGGCGACTCCATCAGCGTCTACCCGGCGTTCACGCTGACCGACAACGTGCGGAGCACCATTCTCGACTACACGAAGAAACTCGGTCTGGGAATCGGTATCGTCGGGCTGTACAATATCCAGTTCATCGTCGACAAGCAGGACCGGGTATATATTATTGAAGTCAATCCGCGCTCCTCGCGCACCGTGCCGTTCCTGTCGAAGGCGACGGGGTACTGCCTTGCCGACATCGGCACGAAGGTGATTCTGGGGACGAGCCTGCACGAGCAGGGGTTCGACATGCTCTGCCCGCCGGACCGCGAGAAGTGGTACGTCAAGGTACCGGCGTTCTCCTTCTCGAAGT
This sequence comes from uncultured Clostridia bacterium, assembly GCA_947626805.1. Classification (GTDB taxonomy): domain Bacteria; phylum Bacillota; class Clostridia; order Oscillospirales; family CAG-382; genus Coliplasma. The sequence goes on along the minus strand of CANQTR010000132.1, from coordinate 2,489 downwards.
TGCGCGGCATGGACGCGTACCTCTCGCCGGAAATGAAGTCCACGGGAGAAGCAATCGGCTACGACCGCAAGCTGACGCGCGCGCTGTACAAAGCGCTGCAGGCGTCGGGCATGCAGGTGGTCAACTACGGCACGCTGTTCGTCACGGTCGCCGACAAGGACAAGGAGGAAGCCCTGCCGCTGATTCGCCGGTTCTACAACATGGGCTTCAACATCGAAGCGACCAGCGGGACGGCGAAATTCCTCAAGGAAAACGGGATACGCACCCGCGTCCGCCGGAAAATCAGCGAGGGAAGCGAGGAGATTTTCGATTCCATTCGCCAGGGGTACGTCAACTACGTCATCAACACCCGCGACTACAGCGCGGGCGGCGCGACGGAAACGGACGGGCTCGCGATTCGCCGGTGCGCGGTCGAGAACGGCGTGACCATCTTCACCGCCCTCGACACGGTGCGCGTCCTGCTGGACGTGCTGGAGGAAATCACGATGGAAATTTCCACGATAAACTGAAAACAGGGAGGGTATCACACGATGACAGAGCAAATGCTGCGGGTCGGGGCGTTCCTGCCGCTGACCCACGACGTCTACCGCATGGAGCTGTACGGCGCATTCGCGTTCATGACGCCGGGGCAGTTCCTGAATTTCCGCGTCGGCGGGGTGTACCTGCGACGACCGCTTTCGGTGTGCGACATGGCGAACAACCGCGGGCGGGCGAGCGTCGTGTTCCGCGTCGTCGGCAAGGGGACGGAGGAATTGACGTGGCTTCGCGAAGGGGACACGGTCGACGCGCTCGTCGGGCTGGGCAACGGGTTCGACCTGTCGAAGGCGGGGGAGCGCCCGCTGCTGGTCGGCGGCGGGGTCGGCGCGGCGCCGCTGGTGTGGCTGTGCCGGGAGCTGCACCGGCGCGGCGTGCAGTCGCAAGTCGTGCTGGGGTTCCGCACGGGCGCGGACGTGCTGCTCGCGCGGGATTTCCGCTCGTTCGGCGCGGAGGTGACGGTCGTGACGGAGGACGGCTCGTACGGCAGGTCGGGTTTCGTGACGGACGTCGTGAAAACCCTGTCCTACAGCCATTTTTACGCGTGCGGACCGCTGCCGATGTTCCGCGCGCTGGAAACCGTCGTCAACACCGACGGGCAGTACAGCTTTGAAGCGCGCATGGGGTGCGGATTCGGCGCCTGCATGGGCTGCACCCTGCCGGAACTGACCGGCGGGAAACGGGTCTGCAAGGACGGACCGGTATTCGGAAGGGAGGAAGTACAATGGGAAAGCTGAGCGTCGACCTGTCCGGCTGGGAGCTGGAGAATCCGATTATTCCCGCGAGCGGCTGCTTCGGCTACGGGCGGGAGTTCGCCGAACTGTACGACATCAACGTCCTCGGCACGTTCTCCTGCAAGGGGACGACCATCGAACCCCGCGTCGGCAACCCCGCCCCGCGCATCGCGGAGTGCGCGGCGGGCATGCTCAACGCCGTCGGACTGCAAAACCCCGGCGTGGACCATGTGCTCGAACACGAACTGCCGGAGCTTGCGACCTATTACCACAAGAAAATCATCGCCAACGTCAGCGGTTTTTCGCTGAAAGACTACGTTTCCGCTTGCGAAAAACTCGGCAGGAGCGAGCAGGTCGGTCTGCTGGAAATCAACGTCAGCTGCCCGAACGTGCGGCACGGCGGCATGAGCTTCGGCACGACGCCGGAGTCGGTGGCGGCGGTGACGCGGGCGGTCAAGAACGTGACGGACAAGCCGGTCTACATCAAACTGACCCCGAACGTGACGGACATCGCCGTCCTCGCGAAGGCGTGCGAGGAGGCGGGCGCGGACGGCGTCTGCCTGATCAACACCCTGCTCGGCATGCGAATCGACCTGAAAGAGCGCCGCCCCCTGCTCGGCAACCGGACGGGCGGGTATTCCGGCCCCGGCGTGTTCCCGGTCGCTTTGCGCATGGTGTACGACGTGTACGAGGCGGTGAATATCCCCATCATCGGCATGGGCGGCGTGCGGACGGTCGAGGACGTGCTGGAGATGCTGCTCGCCGGCGCGTCGGCGGTCGAAGTCGGCGCGGCGAACCTCGTCGACCCGTTCGTCTGCGAGCGGCTGGTCGCGGAACTGCCGAACGCCTTGCGACGGTACCATTTCCGGAACGTCCGGTCCGTCGTCGGGCGCGCGCACCCCGCCATTCGCCCGCGCGACCGCGCGTCCGTCAAAACGAAGGAGGAAGATGCGTAAAATGAAGCACCCCGAACGCGACGTCATCGTCGCCTGCGATTTCCCGTCGGCGGAGGACGCCCTGTCGTTCCTCGCGAAGTTCGACGGACGCCCCCGCAAGCCGTTCGTCAAAATCGGCATGGAGCTGTTCTACGGCGCCGGACCGGACATCGTGCGGGCGGTCAAAAAGCGGGGACACCGCGTGTTTCTGGACCTGAAACTGCACGACATCCCGAACACCGTCCGCCGGACCATGCGCGTCCTGTCGGCGCTGGACGTGGACCTG
>CANQTR010000131.1 GCA_947626805.1 uncultured Clostridia bacterium | reverse complement strand
TCGCTCGACGCGGTCTGCCGCTCGCTTTGGCGAATGGCGGTCTCGCACCGCCGCCTGCTCGAATGGACGACCGCCGCGGCGGGGGAAAGCGGGTCCGGGAAACTCTCGCTGTACCTGCGGAAGGGTCTGCCCGGCGCGGTCGCGGGGTGTCTGCTGTTCCTGTTCGGCGGGGCGTCGGTCTACCGATTGCTGGGGATCTTGTTCTTCGTCGACCCCATTCTGTCCTACCTGCTCTCCCTGCCGCTGACGCGCGACGGCAGTCCGCAAACCGGCGAATGCACCGCCGTCCCGACCGAAAAGGACGCCGCCCTGCTCCGTCGACACGCCGCCGACCAATGGAGTTTCTTCGCGGATACGGTCACGCGGGAAACGCACTTCCTCCCGCCCGACAACCTGCAGCTCGCGCCGAGCGAGGAGACCGCCATGCGGACCTCCCCGACCAACATCGGGCTGTTCCTGCTTTCCGTCCTCGCCGCCCTCGACCTCGGATTCGCGGACGCGAAGGAGGCAGCCGACCGACTGGAGCGGACGCTCGCGACCGTGGAAGGACTGCCGAAATTCCGGGGCAACCTGTACAACTGGTACGACCTCAAGACCCTCTCCGTGCTCGGGGATGCCTTCGTTTCCTTCGTCGACAGCGGGAATTTCGTGGTTTCCCTGCTGACGCTGGAGAACGGTCTTGCGGAGTACGCCGACGCGGAGGAGCGCTTCCCCGCCCTCGCGAAACAGTGCCGGCGACTCGCGGACGAGACCGACCTGACCGTCTTTTACGACGAGCGCAAAGCGCTCTTTTCCCTCGGCTGGGACAGCGTGCGCGACCGCCGCGAGCCGGGGTGCTACGACATGCTCATGAGCGAAGCCCGCACGACCAGTTACTACGCGGTCGCCGCCGGACTGGTACCGAAGAAACACTGGTACGCCCTGTGCCGGACGGTCGCGGCGGAGAAAGGGTATATCGGCATGGTCAGTTGGTCCGGGACGATGTTCGAATACTTCATGCCCCAGATTTTCCTGCCGATTTACCGGAATTCCTTCCTGCAGGAGACCCTGCTGTTCTCGGTCTGGGCGCAACGGAAAGCGGCGCACGGCAAGCCGTGGGGCGTGTCCGAATCCGCTTACTACGCCTTCGACGGGGAACTGCACTACCGCTACCGCGCAAACGGCGTCCGCACGCTCGCCCTGCGGCGGGACGTCAGCGGGGAAACGGTGATTTCCCCCTATTCGACCTATCTGACGCTCGCGGTCTGCCCGTCCGCCGCCGTGCGGAATCTGCGTGCGCTCGAAGCGTGCGGTATGTACGGCAAGTACGGGTTGTACGAGGCGTTCGACCGCACGCCCGGGCGGAGCCGCGACGGGGTCGCCGTGCGGAGTTATATGGCGCACCACATGGGCATGAGCCTGCTTTCCGTCGCGAATGCGCTGGAGGACCGCGTATTCGTGCGCCGGTTCATGCGCGACGCGAGAATGCGTGCCGCCGCGGGGCTTTTGCAGGAAAAACTCCCGCCCAATCCCGCGTTGCTGACCGAAGGACTGCGCGTCCCGCCGAAAACGTTGCGCCTGCTGCGCGCCGAACGACCGACCGAGAGCAGCGAAACGAACCTCTGCGCCCCGAAAGCGGCGCTGCTGAACAAGGACGGCTTTTCCGCCATCGTCACGTCGCTCGGACACGTCCGCCTGCGAAAGGGCGGGCTGCTGCTCAACGACTGCCGCACGGAACGCTTTTCCTGCGCCCACACCCTGCTTGTCTCCTTCCCGACGGAGGACCGCGCGGACGGCTGCACGCCGTTCTTCGGCGAAGGCGCGTACGCGTTCGAGACCAACGCGGATTCCGCAAGCCTCATCGCGGGGAGCAAACGGTTCTCCGGGCGCGTGCGGTTCTCGTTCTGCCGCCGCGCGGACTGTTTCCGCGTGGAAACGCAAGCGGAAAGCCGCCGTTCGCGGGAAGTGCTGTTCGCGTTCGAACCGGTGCTTTCGGAAGAGGCAGCCTACGACGCGCACCAGGCGTTCTCCAAACTGTTCATCGAAAGCGCCTACGAACCGGAAACGCGTATCCTCTATTTCGCCCGGCGGGACCGCGAAACGGGTAACCCCCGCGAATGGCTCGCCGCCGCGCTCGCGGACCCGACGCTGCCGTTCACCTTCTGCACCTCCAAGGACGGCTTTCCGGCGGAGAGCCTCAACACCCCCGCCGACTTCGACCGCCCGCTCGACGGGCAGACCGGCGCCTGTATCGACCCGCTGTGCGTCATTCGCACGTCCCCCTGTCCGGGCGGACGCGCGTCCCTGCTGCTTGCCGCCGCCGGGAGCCGCGCGGAGGTCCGCAAGGCGATTCTCGCCGCCCGGCACGAACAGCAGCGCTTTGCCGGTTCGTCCCGTCCGGAAACCTGCGCCCTGCTCGCGTCCCTGCTGTTCCCGAAGTCCCCGCCCCCCGGCGTTTGGCCGAACTACCGGCGGGAAATGCTTTGGAAATACGGCATCTCCGGGGATTACCCGTTGCTCGGCATGCAGTGCGGCGAATCCGACATGACGTCCGCCGAATCCCTGCTCCGTTCCTTCGCGGAACTGACGCACGCCGGAATCCGCACGGAACTCCTGCTGCTTCCGGAGGGGGACGGGCAGTATTTCCGCCCGGCGGAAAAGAAACTGCTTTCCCTGTGCGAACAACTGGATTTGCAGGGCTTTCTCGGCGTACGGGGCGGTATCTTCCTGCTGCGGCGGGAACAGGTCGACGGGGAACTGCTCGCCCTGTTGCCCCGGCTTTGCGTGTACTGGTGCGACCCCGCAAAGGTGCAGAGCGGGAAAACCCCGCCGCCGCTCCCGCACGTCCACCCGGTCTGCGTCACGCCGTCCCCGGTCCCGCGGCAGGTCCCGGAAGGCGCCCTTTCCCTCGCCGACGGGTACGCGACGGAGGACGGATTCGTGCTCTTCAAGGACTTCCCGCAACCCGGTCCGCGCTCCTTCGTACTGTCCGGACGGAAATGCGGCAGTATCGTGACGTCATATTCGCTCGGTTACACCTTCATCGGCAACGCGCACGAGCGCCGGCTCACCCCGTTCGCGGGCGACCCCGGTTCCCTGCCGGACGGCGAACGGCTCTACCTGCGTTCCGGCGGGCGGCTCTACGACCTGCTTGCCTGCGCGGGAAAGGTCACATGGGGGGACGGCGTCGCGGTCTGGGAAGGCGCGGCGGCGGGAACGGACTACACCGTGCACGCCTTCTGCTGTGCGGACAAACCGCTGAAACTGCTCCGCGTGCGGTTCGCGTCCCCCTGCGGGGAACTGCTGTACTGCGTCCGCCCGACCATAGGCAGCGGCGCGTCCCCGGCGCATGTGCTGTGGAAAAAGGAGCAGAACGGCGTTTTGCTGTTCCGTTCGGGTCACGACGTCGCGTTCGGCGACGGGGTCGGGTTGCTCTACGCGAAGGGGGCGTCCGCGCTCTACTCCCAGACGGAGGTTTTCGGCGGGCGGACCGAGCCGGACTTCCCCGACCTCGTCGGGTTGCGGGTAAACGCCGGGACGGCGGTCTTTGCGCTCGGCGGGTGCGACGAAACGGACCTCGAACCCCTGCTGCAGGAACTGCCGGACCTCTCGCCGGACGCGGAACAAGCCGGCGCGGAGGCGTTCGCCCGCGCCATGCGCCCGCCAATCGACTTTCAGACCCACAGCCGGGCGCAAAACCTGCTGCTCGGGCGTTTCCTGCCCTATCAAATCGGGGCGAGCCGGTTCCACGCCCGCGCGTCCTTCCGGCAGTCCGGCGGGGCGTACGGGTTCCGCGACCAATTGCAGGATTGCCTCGCACTGGTCTACGCGGACCCGCAAGAGGTCCGCACGCATATCCTTCGCTGCTGCGCGCACCAATACGAGGAGGGCGACGTACAGCACTGGTGGCACCCGGACGGCAAAGGAATCCGCACCACCTGCTCGGACGACCTGCTTTGGCTCCCCTACGTCGTCGCGGACTACGTGCAGAAAACCGGCGACAGCGGACTGCTGACCGAGCAGGCGGAATACCTGTCCTCCCCGCCGCTGACCGGGGAAAACGAAC
>CANQTR010000130.1 GCA_947626805.1 uncultured Clostridia bacterium | reverse complement strand
CGGGACGGGACTGCCGCTGCACTTCCCCGCCCTGCGCCGTGAACGCCGTTGCTCACGTTCCACAGTATAGCACGCGCGCACACGCTTTGTCAAGCGGTTTTGCAAAAAAAGTTCCCCAAAAATGAAATTTTTCGACGTGCGTTCTTTCATAAATTTGCCAAAAAGCAGAAAAAAGAAAAATTTTTCCGAGAAAAATGAAATTTGCTCTTGACAAACCGTCAAAAAGGGTGTATACTGCCGACAGAGAGGCAAGGAAGTCTCGCGAAACGTACCGCATCGCTTGCGGCGCTTTCGGGACGTCCCTGCTTTTTTTGATTTCGGGCAACAGAAGAAAGGAATGGACACTATGGAAAAAGAACGGGAAGCGGTCACGGAACTGTTCGGCAGTAAGGTCTTTGACGAGCGCATTATGAAAGCGCGGCTGTCGGCGCAAACCTACCGCTCGCTGAAAAAGACCATCGACGAGGGCGCGACGCTGGACCTTTCGGTCGCAAACGCGGTCGCCGAAGCGATGAAGGACTGGGCGGTGGAGCAGGGCGCGACCCACTACACCCACTGGTTCCAGCCGATGACCGGCGTGACCGCCGAAAAGCACGACAGTTTCATCTCCCCCGCGCCGGACGGGCGGGTCATCATGGAGTTTTCCGGCAAGGAACTCATCAAAGGCGAGCCGGACGCCTCGTCCTTCCCGTCGGGCGGTCTTCGCGCGACCTTCGAGGCGCGGGGCTACACCGCGTGGGACCCGACCTCCTTCGCGTTCATCAAGGACCGGACGCTCTGCATTCCGACCGCGTTCTGCTCCTACGGCGGGCACGCGCTGGACAAAAAGACCCCGTTGCTTCGTTCGATGGAAGCGCTCAACCGGCAGGCGATGCGGATTCTGAAACTGTTCGGCAACGACAACGTCAAATGCGTGCGGACTTCGGTCGGTCCGGAACAGGAGTACTTCCTTGTGGACCGGGAGATGTATAATAAAAGGAAGGACCTCATCTACACCGGGCGGACGCTGTTCGGCGCAAAGCCGCCCAAAGGGCAGGAACTCGACGACCACTACTTCGGCACAATCAAGCCCCGCGTCGCCGCCTACATGGAGGATTTGAACCGGGAACTTTGGCAATTGGGTATCCTCGCCAAGACCGAGCACAACGAGGTCGCGCCCGCACAGCACGAGCTCGCGCCCATCTACACGACCACCAACATCGCCACCGACCACAACCAGCTGACCATGGAAATCATGCAGAAGGTCGCCTCCCGGCACGGGCTGGTCTGCCTGTTGCACGAAAAGCCGTTCGCGGGCGTCAACGGTTCCGGCAAGCACAACAACTGGTCGATTGCGACGGACACCGGGGTCAACCTGCTGACGCCCGGCGAAACGCCCTACGAGAACGCGCAGTTCCTGCTGTTCCTTTGCGCGGTCCTCAAGGCGGTGGACGAGTATCAGGACCTGTTGCGGCTTTCGGTCGCGACGGCGGGCAACGACCACCGGCTCGGCGCGAACGAGGCGCCTCCCGCGGTCATTTCGGTCTTTCTCGGCGACGAACTGACCGCCGTGCTGGACGCAATCGAAAACGACAGACCCTACAGCGGCGCGGAAAAGACCCAGATGAAGTTGGGCGTCCACGTCCTGCCGCGCTTCACGCGGGACACGACCGACCGCAACCGCACGTCCCCCTTCGCGTTCACCGGCAACAAGTTCGAGTTCCGCATGGTCGGCTCGTCGAACAGCATTGCCTGTGCGAACATCATGCTCAACAGCGCCGTCGCCGAGTCGCTCAAGCAGTTCGCCGACCGGCTGGAAGGCAGTGCGGACTTCGACGCGTCCCTGCACGCGCTCATTCAGGAGACCGTCCGCGACCACAAGCGCATCATCTTCAACGGCAACGGATACGACGACGCGTGGATTCGTGAAGCCACCGAGGTCCGCGGTCTGCTCAACCTCCGCACCACGCCGGACAGCATTCCGCACCTGCTGGACGCCAAAAACGTCGCGATGCTGACCGCGCACAAGGTGTACACCGAGGACGAGCTGAAGAGCCGGTGCGAAATCATGATGGAGAACTACTGCAAGACCGTCCGTATCGAGGCGCGCACGATGGTCGACATGGCGAAACGCGAGATTCTGCCCGCCGTCGGGCGCTACGCCGCCTCCGTCGCCGCCGCCGCGTCGGCGAAAAAGGGTTTCGACGCAACGCTGGACTGCACCGCCGAAAAGACGCTCCTGCAAAGGCTGTCCGCGCTGACCGCGCAGATTGCCGAGCGCGCCGAGTCGCTTTTGCAGGTCGAGCAGGCGCTTTCCGCGTCCGCCGACGTCAACGCCGAAGCGTTCGCGATTCGCGACGATCTGCTCCCCGCCATGGACGCCCTCCGCGCCGTCGCCGACGAGGCGGAAACGCTCACCGCCGCCGACGTTTGGCCGTTCCCGACCTACGGGGACCTGCTGTTCGGGGTGCGATAACGATTTTACGCAAAAAAGCACGGGGACGCGATTGAAAAACCGCGTCCCCCTGTTTTTATGGCGCGACAAGTCCTCGAAGGGTCCATGCACGGCATGTTTTCGAAAATTTGCAAAATGTTCACAAAATATACCAAATACAGCACATTTTGTTCATTTATACTGAAAAAAAACAAATCGAAACGGAGTGATTTTCCATGCCCGGCTCTAACGGTAATCCCCGCGCCCGTCGTTTTTTCGATGAAAACAGCGGCGCCGGCGCCGGATTCTTTGCCGTCCTGCTCGTCATTTTGCTGACGCTCGTCCTGCTCGCCGCCTTCCCGCTCTACGCCGTGTCGTCGGCATTCGAGCAAGGCGGACTGCAGAAAACCGTGAAAACCTTCCTGCAAGAGGACGACACGCGGGAACAAATCACCGACACCATACGGGACGTCCTCCCGGAGGAAGTGATTTCCGACCGGCAAATCGACGCCCTGCTGAGCGACGACACGATTCTCGAAGCCGCCGGACAGTTCCTGTACGACGCCGTTCAAACCGAGCCGGTGGACGGCGCGGAATTCTTCGGGCACATGCTGGAAACGCTGGACGACCCGGCGAACGCGTCCCTCTACGGCAAAGCGTTGGACCGGCTCACCGAAACGCTCGAAATCGACGACGAGACCTACCGCGAGGCAATCGAAGCGATTGCGGAGCACCAAAATATCCGACTTCCGGAGGATAAAAGCGACAAGTTAGCCATGACGACCGCGGTACTGGAAAACGTCTACGGGGAAATGCGGGAGGAGTCCGCTGGCTCCGAAACGCCCCCGACGGCGGCGCCGAGCCGGGATAACGAAGGTCTGGAAATCCTTGCGTCGGCGCAAAAGGTTCTCGTTCGGATGCAAACGCCGTATTTCGTGCTGTACAATCTGCTTGCGGTCGCGGTGCTGTACGGGCTGTTCCTCCTGCTCAAGCGGAGTTACCGGAAACCGTTCCTGCACTGTGCGATTCCCTACGCAATCGCGGGCGTGTTCCTGCTGACGTTGCGGTTGCTCGTTCGCACGGTCATGAACTTGTTCGCGGGCGAGATTCCGTTTGCGGAAACGATTGCACAGAGCGCGGAAAGCGCGCTGACGCGAGGGATGCTGCTCGCGTTCCTGTTCGCGTTGCCGCTGCTTGCCGCCTATATCGCGCTGACCGTGATACGCCGCAAGCGTTTCAACCGTTCCGGCGGGGAATTGGATTCCGGGACGCAGGACGCGGACGCCGCGCCGGCGGAAACGCGCGAACCCGCCGCCCCGTGACGCAAAAACGGCTCCCGCATGCGTACATTGGGGCGTTGCCCCAAACCCCATGCAAGGAACTTTTTGAAAAAGTTCCTTGCAAATCCTCAAAAACTTTTCTGTTTGTTGTCTAAGTCGAATCAATCGGCTCGTTTGGGTCGGACCGACATGGCTCGAAAATCTCTCGACATACGCAAAAATCGCCGCCCGGAAACCGGACGGCGATTCTTCATTTTCCTATCGTTTAGGCTTTTCCGCTGCAGCCGAGCACGTCGCGAAGTTTGTGGCGAACCAGTTCCTTGATGTTCGCTCTCGCCGGCTTGAGGTACTCTCTGGGGTCGAACTTATCCGGGTGCTC
>CANQTR010000129.1 GCA_947626805.1 uncultured Clostridia bacterium | reverse complement strand
CTGCTTTGGCAGAACGTGCGGGACGGCGGTCTGCACCTCTCGGTCGCGGACACCGGCTGGGCGAAGGCGTCGTGGGGAAAGATTTACGGGCAATGGCTGTGCGGCAGCGCCGTTATGGCGTACGATTTCGACGTGTTTTCCGCTGTGCGAATGCTGGACGTGCTCAAGCGGCAGCAGGTCACGACCTTCTGTGCCCCGCCGACCATCTACCGCTTTTTCGTCAAGAACCACCTGCTCGACAACGGCTTTGCCGACGTGGAATACGCCGTGACCGCCGGAGAGGCGATTCCGGCGGAGATTGTCGAGCAGTTCCGCCGCCTGACCGGACTGGAAATCCATTCCGGCTACGGGCAGACGGAATCGGTCATGCTGACCGGCGAATTTCGCGGCGAACCGATTCGCCCCGGCTCGATGGGCAGGGGCTCGCCGCTGTACCACCCCGTCGTCGTCGACGAGGACGGCAGGGAATGCCCGCCGGGCGAACAGGGGGAAATCGTCCTCCCGCCCGCCGGACGGTGCGACGCGGGGCTGTGTATGCGGTCCGCGCCCGGACTGGACCTCGGCGACAACGTCTGGGAAGGCGACCTCTACCGCACCGGGGACATCGCGGTGCGCGACGAGGACGGCTATTTCTGGTTCGTCGGTCGCGTGGACGATATGATTAAATGCAGCGGCTACCGCGTCAGCCCGTTCGAGGTGGAAAGCGTGCTGATTCGGCACCCCGCCGTCATGGAGTGCGCGGTCACGGGTCTGCCGGACGAACAGCGCGGTTTCGTCGTCAAGGCGACCGTCGTTTTGCGCGACGGTTACCGTCCGGGGCTTGCGATGTCGCGGGAATTGCGGGATTTCGTCCGGCAAAAGACCGCCGACTACAAGGTCCCCCGCGTCGTGGACTTCGTCGAGCAAATCCCGTCCACGTTCAGCGGAAAAATCCGCCGCGTGGAGATTCGCGAACGCGACGCCCGCAAGGCGGCGAAAACCGGCACGCCCTCCGACTGACGGCGAGGTCCGGAACGCGTTGTCGGACAACGGTGCATTGGGGCTTTGCCCCAAACCCCATTCAAGAAACTTTTTGAAAAAGGTTTCTTGAAAATCTTCAAAAATGTTTCGGATTGGTGTCAAAAAACTGCCTGTTCGGACCGGGCAAAAAAATTTCGGCAATCCGTCCCCGTTCGCAAGAACGGGGATTTTTTCTAATTTTTTTCGTTTTGCCCCTTGACAAACAATACTATGTGTGGTATAGTATATCGCGAAGGGAGGCATTGTATGGACATTCAGTTGAAGCGGGGACTGCTGGACGTCTGCGTGCTGAGCGCCATCAAAAACGGCGAATCCTACGGTTACCAAATCATCAAGGACGTGCGCCCGTACGTTTCGCTTTCGGAGTCCACCCTTTACCCAATCCTACGGCGGCTGGAGAGCGCCGAATTGCTGACCGTCCGGTGCGCCGAGCATTGCGGGCGGCTCCGCAAGTACTACCGTATCACCCCGCGGGGGCTCGAACGCATCGAAGCCTTCAAGCGGGACTGGCGGGAACTGGAATCCATCTACCGATACATCGTCAGGGAGGAGCAAGGGCATGACGAAACATGAATTTCTTTCCGCGTTGCGGAAACGCCTTTCCGGTCTGCCGGCGGAGGACGTCAACGCGACCGTGGCGTACTACCGCGAAATGATTGAGGACCGCATGGAGGACGGACTGACCGAGGAGGAAGCGGTTGCGGCGCTCGGACCGCTGGAGGACGTTCTGGCGTCCGTTCTGTCCGACCTGCCGCCGGTGCGGTCCGAACGGGCGGAGCCGAAACGGTCAAAACGGTCCGGGAGCGGGTGGATTGTCCTGCTGCTCGTGCTGGGCGCCCCGATTTGGATGTCACTCCTGATTGCGGCGGCGGCGGTCGTGCTGTCGGTCTGCATCGCGCTGGGCGCGGTCGTGCTGTCGCTGTACACGGTGCTTGTCGCGTTCGCGGCGGTCGCGGCGTCCGGCATCGCGGCGGTGTTTCCGCTCGCGTTTTCCGGGAATATCGCGCAAGGACTGCTCCTGCTCGGCACGGGACTGGTGTTCGCGGGGCTTACGATTCTCTGGTTCTTCCCCTGCAAACTGTGCGCGAAAGGGCTGTTTTACCTCGTGAAAGCCCCGTTCCTTTGGTGGAAACGCCGTTCGACCCGAAAGGAGGTCGCCGCATGAAAAAAGCGACCAAAATCGCCCTGCTCGTCGCCGCGGTCTGCGTCGGCGTCGGGCTTGCGCTCTCGTTTACCGCGTATGCGATTTCCGGATTTGACACGGAAGCCCTGTTCGTCCGCCGCTTTACCCCCGTCACCTACGCCGTCGACCAACCGTTCGACAGCCTTTCCGTCGCCGGAGGCTCCTGCGACGTGCGGCTCCTGCCGTCCGACGACGGGACCTGCCGCGTCGATTGCGCGGAATGTGACGGTCTGCGCTTCTCCGTCGAGGTCGTCGGCGGCGTGCTGACCGTCCGGCAGGAGGACGTCCGAAAATGGTACGCGCATATCGGCGTCTTTATCGGGGAAACCCCGGTCACAATCTACCTACCGGAAACCGCATACGAGCGTCTGAATGTACAAACTGCAAGCGGAAACGCGGAAATCCCGGACGCCTTCCGCTTTCACACCGCCGAAGTAAGCGCGGCAAGCGGAAACGTGCGCTTTTGCGCCGACGTAACGGAGGACCTGACCGTGCGGACCGCGAGCGGGAACGCGACCCTTTCCGGCGTGACATGCGGAACGCTGTCCGTGCAGACCGCAAGCGGAAACGCCGAACTGACGGACGTCGCCTGCGGCGCGGACGCGAACGTGCGGACCACGAGCGGCAACTCGACCCTTTCCGGCATGACCTGCGGCGGTACTCTGACCCTGCGCGCGGCGAGCGGGGACGCGGAACTGTCCGACGTGACCGCCGAACGGCTCGACGGCGAAACCGCAAGCGGCGACCTCTCGCTTTCCGCCTGCGACGCGCAAACCATTCGCCTGCAATGCGCCAGCGGGGACATTCACGCCTCCCTGCGAAGCGGGAAGCAATTCTCCGCGCACAGCGCAAGCGGGGACGTCCGCGTCCCGGAAAGCACGCCCGGCGCGGGGACTTGCGAACTGACCACGGCGAGCGGAACCATCCGCGTCATCGTCGAATAGCCGAAACGAAAGCCGGGACGTTCCGCACATGGGACGCCCCGGCTATATTCGTTTCCATTTCGCACGCGCCTTCGCTCGATTCCTCCGTCGGTTCAAACCGTAGACATCATTGCGCCGCTCCCGACCGTCTGACGGTTCTTCAGCCGCAAATTGTCCGCAATCATCGCGATGAATTCGCTGTTTGTCGGCTTTCCGCGGGAGTTCTGCACCGTATACCCGAAGAAGGAATTCAGCACGTCGAGGTCGCCCCGGTCCCACGCGACCTCAATCGCATGGCGAATCGCGCGTTCCACGCGGGAAGAAGTCGTTCCGTACTGTTTCGCGACCGAGGGATAGAGGATTTTCGTGACGGAATTGATGATTTCGTTGTTCTCCACGACCATGATGATTGCCGTGCGGAGGTACTGATACCCCTTGATGTGCGCCGGGACGCCGATTTGGTGAATGATTTTCGTGACTTGCGTTTCGAGGTCGCCGTTGTCCCCGCCGTGTTTCCGCTCCTTCTGGTCCCTGTTGAGAAGGCGCTGGATACGCGCGTTGAGCGTGTCGTAATCGAGCGGCGCGAGCATACAATGGGACGCGCCCGCCTCCGTGCATTCCTCGAACGCCTCCGGACAGTCGAAAGACGACACCATAATGAACGACGGACGGGAATCGGCAAACTGCTTACGCGTTTCCCGAATCAGGCGGTTCCCGTCGATTTTGCTGAGCGCTACGTTTGCGATGACGATGTTCGGGTGCAGGCGGGCGATTTTCTGCAGCGCCTCCTGCCCGTCGCTGACTTCGCCGATAACGTTGTGCCCCATTCTCCGCAAATTCATCGCGCATTGATTGCGAAGTTCATCGTTGCTCTCAGCGATGAGGACTCTGGCTTTTTCCATACTGTGACTAACTCCCTTATCTTTTCTTTTTGCCCATGCTTTTTTCACTGC
>CANQTR010000128.1 GCA_947626805.1 uncultured Clostridia bacterium | reverse complement strand
CATTCCAGCACGCGGAAGTTGTCGCCGAATCCCGGCCACATGAAGTTGCCGTCCTTGTCGAGGCGGAACCAGTTGACGTGGAAAATCTTCGGGACCACGTCCGCAATGTTTTCCATATCCAGCCAATGCTGGAAGTAGTCGCCCATGGCGTAGCCGCAGAACGGAATCATCGCCATCGGGTCGCGACGCACCACGCCGACCGCACCGGCGGCCGCGGCCGTCGTTTCGGACGCCATGATGGAACCGACGAACGTGCCGTGGGTCCAGTTGAAGGATTGATACACCAGCGGAGCGGTCTTTGCGCGGCGGCCGCCGAAGATGATGGCGGTCAGCGGGACGCCTGCCGGGTTGTCAAATTCCTTGGAAACGCAGGGGCAGTTCTTCGCGGGCGCCGTGAAGCGGGAGTTCGGGTGCGCGCCGGCGGTCTGGACCTTGTTGGCCTTGTCGTACTTGGTGTAATCCCACTTTTCGCCTCTCCAGTTGAGGGCGTTCTTCGGGGGATTGTTATCCAGCCCTTCCCACCAGACGGTGTTGTCGTCGAGGTTGTGGGCGACGTTGGTGAAAATCGTGTTCTTTTGGGTCGACGCGAGGGCGTTCGGGTTGGACTTGACGTTCGTGCCGGGGGCGACGCCGAAGAAGCCGTTCTCCGGGTTGCAGGCCCACAGTCTGCCGTCCGGACCCTTGCGAATCCACGCGATATCGTCGCCGACGCACCAGACCTTGTACCCCTTGTTGCGGTAGGTTTCCGGCGGGATAAGCATGGCGAGGTTGGTCTTTCCGCAAGCGGACGGGAACGCCGCCGAGATATACTTGATTTCGCCCTGCGGGTTTTCGATGCCGAGAATCAGCATATGCTCCGCCATCCAGCCCTCGTTCTTGCCGAGGTAGGACGCGATACGGAGCGCGAAGCACTTCTTGCCGAGCAGAACGTTTCCGCCGTAGCCGGAGTTGATGGACCAGATGGTGTTGTCCTCCGGGAAGTGGCAGATATAGCGCTCCTGCGCGTCCATGTTGGCGCGGGCGTGCAGACCTTTGATGAAGTCGCCGTCCGTCCCCATGGATTCCAGAACGTCGAGACCGACGCGCGTCATGATGAGCATATTCAGCACGACGTAAATGGAATCGGTCAGTTCGATGCCGTTCTTGGCGAAGTCGGAACCGACGACGGACATGGAGTAGGGAATGACGTACATGGTCTTCCCGTTGTAGGAATTCTTATAGAGTTTGCTCAGTTTCGCATAGCACTCTTGCGGGTCCATCCAGTTGTTGGTGTTGCCGGCGTCCTCCTTCTTGCGGGAGCAGATGAACGTGCGGTCCTCCACGCGCGCGACGTCGTTGACGGCGGTGCGGTGCAGGTAGCAACCGGGGAGCTTCTCCTGATTGAGTTTGAACAGTTCGCCGGTGGCGCAGGCTTCCGCGCGCAGGGCTTCCGCCTGCTCTTCGGAGCCGTCGATGAGGACGACGTCCTTCGGACCGACCAGCTCGATCATCTCGTCGAGCCATTCGTTGAGTTTGGCATTTTTGATGCCGAGATTGTTTTTCATGGGTTTCCTCCGTTTTCTTGGTTCTCTATGGTGATTCTTTTTCTCTGTATCAGAAACAGCGCGTCGCTGATTTCGGCGAACTTTTCGAGCGAAAGCGCTTCCCCGCGAATTTCCGGGGGCAGACCGCAGTCCGCGAGCAATCGGACCGTTTCCGCTTTGGAAAGGGACGGGAAATAGGCGCACAGGGCGTTGCAGAGGGTCTTTCGCCGTTGCAGAAAGGACGCTTTGACGACCTCGAACAGCAACGACTCCTCCCGCACGGCGACCGGCGGCGTTTCGTACACGTCCAGCCGAATGACCGCGCTGTCCACCTTCGGACGCGGGGAGAAACACCCCGCCGGGACGGCGAACAACCGCCTGACCTTGGCGTAATATCCGACCGACAGCGTCACCGCGCCGCAGTTTTCACTGCCCGGCACGGCGCACAGCCGCTCGGCGAATTCCTTCTGCACCATGACCGTGATGCTGCGGAACCCGTACCGGCCTTCGAGCAGTTTCATGAGAATGGGCGTGGTGATATAGTAGGGCAGATTGGCGCAGACGCAGACGTTCAACCCCTGAAATTCCGCCGCCAGCAGGGCTTTCAGGTCGGTCTGCAGGACGTCCTGCCAGAGGACTTTCACGTTCCCGAACGGACGAAGCCGCTCGGTCAGCGGTTCCTGCAGGTCCCGGTCGATTTCGACGGCGACCACCTTCGCGGCGACCGGCGCGAGCTGAACCGTCAGCGCGCCCAGCCCCGGACCGATCTCCAGCACGCCGCAGGACGCGTCGATACCGCTCTCCCGCACGATACGGGCGGGAATGGCGGGATTCGTCAGGAAGTTTTGCCCGTACTGCTTCTTTTTGCGGAACGGTTGACTCATGCGGGCGTGAACCGCGCCGGGGAGGAACCGCTCAATCCTTCCCACAGACCGGACAGGTAGGTCGCGCCCAGCGCGCGGTCGTACAGCCCGTAGCCGGGTTTGCCGGTTTCGCCCCAAATCATTCGCCCGTGGTCCGGTCGCAGATAGCCGTCGAACCCGGTTCGGACCAGCGCCTCGAGCACCCCGCGCAGCGACAGCGAGCCGCAAACGCTCGGGTGGGCGGTTTCGCGGAAGTCCCGTTCGCCCTCCAGCCGCACGTTGCGGGCGTGGACGAAATGGACGCGACCCTGGGACGCGTACTTTTCGGTCAGGCGCACCACGTCGTTCCCGCGGGACGCGCCCAGCGAGCCGGTGCAGAGCGTCAGCCCGTTATACGGCGACGGGTGCAACCGCAACAGGCGGTCGAGGTTTTCCTCACAGGTGACAATGCGGGGCAGACCGAAGATGTCCCACGGCGGGTCGTCCGGGTGAATGGCGAGCCGCACGTCGGCTTGTTCGCAGACCGGAACGACCGCGTCGAGAAAGACTTTCAGATTCCGGAACAGGTCCTCTCCGGTCATACCGGCGTATTCGTCGAGCAGACGGTTGAGCCCTTCCGGGGTATAGCTTTCGTCCCAGCCGGGCAGGGAAAGCCCGCCCGCGCGGGGGTCCATCGCCAGCACCTGCTCCTCGCGGTAGACCAGCGAATCGGAACCGTCCGGCGCCGGGGCGTGCAGGTCGCTTCTCAACCAGTCGAACACCGGCATGAAGTTGTAGCAGACGCATTTGACGCCCTGTTCGCCCAGCCGACGGATATTTTCGCAATAGGCGTCGAGGTATTTTTCGCGGGACGGCTTGCCGAGTTTGATGTCCTCGTGGACCGGCACGCTCTCCACGCATTCGAAGGCGAGCCCGTGGGCATTTGCCTGCTCCTTGAGCGAGCGGATGCTTTCGCGGCTCCAGACCGCACCGGGCGGTACGTCATAGACGGCGGAAACGACGCCATGCATCGTCGGGATCTGCGCGATATACGCCAGCGGGATGCTGTCCTGCGGCCCGTACCAGCGGAACGACAGTTTCATGTGCGTCCTCTCCTTCCATTGTCTTCCAGTATATATTATAGCACAGTTTTGCGGCTTGTCAAGGGATAAACTTTGAATTTTTTTCCTTTTGCACGCTTTGCGCGAGGGACTGTTCGCGGTCGCGCAGGTTTTCGACGATGCGCGTCCGCCCGCGCCAGGAAAACGCGAAGCGGGAAAAGGTCTCGTCGTCCATTTTTTCCACCTCGTCCGCCGTGAAATCCCCGTGCCGGCGGTCGCGGAAGTAGGGGATCGGGGTGGGTTCGCGGTCGCGGTTGTACGGGCAGACCTCCTGGCAGCGGTCGCATCCCCACGCGACGCCGTGTTCGATCAGCAGCCGCCGTTCCTCCTCGGTCAGGCGCTTCTTCTGCGAGAGGGCGGACAGGCAGAGTTCCGCCCGGATGCCGGTCGCCGTCACCGCCCCGACCGGGCAGGCGGACAGGCACTTCCCGCAGGCTTCGCAGGTCCGCACGGGGTGCGCTTCGCACGGCAGGACGAGGTCGGTCAGCACGGAACCGAGGAAGAGGTAGCTTCCGAAACGCGGGTGCAGCAGCAGCGAATGGCAGCCCAGCACGCCCAACCCCGCCTTCGCCGCCGCGTCCTTCTCGTCGAGCGGGGAATGGTCGGCAAAGCCGTAAAACGCGTGTCCCGGGAACGCTTCCCGCAGGTTCGGAAGCGTCCGCGCGAACAGCCCGTCGAAGAATTGATGGTAATCCTCGACGTGCGCGTAGGCGGAAACGCCGTCGGCAAACGGTTCCCCGCAGTCGTACGGC
>CANQTR010000127.1 GCA_947626805.1 uncultured Clostridia bacterium | reverse complement strand
TTGCCTTCGCACAGCCGGTGCGGGACGCCGGACCGTTTCTTTTGCTTGAGGTCCGCCGCCAAATCGAGCAGATACGTCAGTTCCTCCGGGGTGAAATCCAGCAGTTTCAGGAAGGAACGCCCTTTTAGGGATACGGTTTGCATGGGATTTTCTCCTTTCGTCAGCAGTCCGCGCAAACGGACAGGAAACGCGCAAGCGCGGTTTGCAGCAGTTCCGTCGGAATGTTCAGGGCGGGCAGGAATCGGACCTTCTCCTTCGCCGTCAGGCAAAGCACGCCCTGTTCGAGGCAGGCGGAAACGACCTCCTTCGCCGGGCGGACGGTTTCCACGCCGATCATCAGCCCCAGCCCCGTGACCGAGCGGACCCCTTTCGCGCCCTGCAACATCGAGAACGCCAACCGGCTCTTTTCCCGCACGGATGCGAGGAACGGCTCGTCAAGGCGTTCCAGAATACTGTACGCGCCCGCACAGCAGACCGGGTTCCCGCCGAACGTCGAACCGTGGTCGCCGTATCCGAGGACGTCCTTCGCCTTTTCGCCAATCAGCGTCGCGCCCAGCGGCAGACCGCCGCCGAGCCCTTTCGCGGTCGAAACCACGTCCGGGCGAACGCCGAACTGCTCGTACGCGTAGAGCGTGCCGGTCCGACCGTTGCCGGTCTGCACCTCGTCGACCATCAGCAGAACGTCCTGCTCCTCGCACAGTTTCGCAAGCCCCTGCACGAACGCCGGGTCGAGCGGAACGACCCCGCCCTCGCCCTGGATACACTCAATCAGAATCCCGGCGGTCGGATATTCCCGCAAAAGCCGCTCGACGGCGGCAAGGTCCCCCGCCGGCGCGTGGTAGAAACCGGGGGTCAGCGGCTGAAACAGTTCGTGGTAGTGTTCCTGCCCGGTCGCCGCGAGCGTCGTGAGCGTACGCCCGTGGAAACTGTTCTCCAGCGTCAGAATCGCGCTGTATTGCGGTCCCTTCTTTTCGGACGCGTACTTCCGCGCGACCTTGACGGCGCACTCGTTCGCCTCCGCGCCGGAATTGCAGAAAAACACCCGTTGCATACCGGTGCGGCGGCAGAGCAGTTCGGCAAGTTTCGCGCAAGGCTCGGTATAGTACAGATTGGACGTGTGTTGCAGTTTGGTCAACTGTTCCGTCACCGCGCCGCACCAGACCGGGTCGGCAAACCCGAACGCGGTCACGCCGATACCGGACCCCATGTCGATATACGCCTTCCCTTCCCCGTCGTACGCCAAAGAGCCCTCTCCGCGCACCAAATCTACCGGGAACCGCGCGTAGGTATGGGCGACGTAGGTCTGGTCCAGCGCCCGCAACCGTTCATTCATGTTTCCGCACTTCCTTTCCTTCCGCGACCACCGTGCCCGCGCCTTCGTCCGTCAACAGTTCCATGAGAATCGCATGCGGGATTCGCCCGTCCATGATTGTGACGTTGCGGACCCCCCGGTGAATCGCCTCCACACAGCATTCCACCTTCGGAATCATGCCGCCGCTGATGATACCGTCGGAGAAAAGCGCCTTCGCCTCCTCCAGCGTGACCGACGGAATGAGCGTCGTCGGGTCGTTCTTATCCCGCAAAATGCCCGCCGTGTCGGTCATCATAATCATTCGCTCCGCGCCGAGCGCCCCGGCGATGTGCGCGGCGGCGGTGTCGCCGTTGATGTTGTAGGTGTTCCCGTCCCGGTCACAGCCGAGCGTGGACACCACGGGGATATACCCCTTTTCGAGCAGGTCCTCCACCGCGTCGATGTTCACGCGGTCGATTCGCCCGACGAAACCGAGCCGCTCGTCCTTCGGCGACGCCTCAATCAGCCGACCGTCCATGCCGGAAATGCCCATCGCCTTGCCGCCGTGACATTCGAGCAGGTTGACCAGCGTCTTGTTGACCTTTCCGGCGAGCACCATCTGCACGATGTCCGCCGTTTCCTTGTCCGTCACGCGGAGACCGTCGATAAAGACCGGCTCCTTGCCGAGTCGACCCATCAGGTCGCTGATTTCCGGTCCGCCGCCGTGCACCAGCACGACCCGCACCCCGACCAGCCATAGCAGGACGATGTCCTCCATCACCTGCTCCTTGAGCCGCTCGTCCACCATCGCGTTCCCGCCGTACTTGATGACGACGGTTTTGCCGTAATACTTTTGAATGTACGGAAGCGCCTGTGTCAGCACTTCCGCCCGTTGCGCGTTTGAAAACTGATTCTGCATGGATGTTCCGCTCCCGCTTTATGTACGGTAATCACCGTTGATTTTGACGTAGTCGTAGGTCAGGTCACAGCCCCAGGCGGTCGCCTCCCCCGGTCCGTCGCCGACCGTGACGCGAATTTCAATCTCCTTTTCGAGCAGGATTTCCTTCGCAAGTTCCTCGGAAAACGGCACCCCCGCCCCGTTCCGACAGACCTCCACGCACCCTTTCGCCGAAACGAACGACACGCCGACGCCGTCGATACGGATATCCGCGCCGCTGTAACCGAGCGCGCAAAGCACCCGCCCCCAGTTCGCGTCCGCGCCGAACATCGCCGACTTGACGAGACTGGAACAAATGACGCTTTTCGCCGCGGTACGGGCGGTTTGCGTGTCTTTCGCCCCGCGAACCGTACATTCGAGCAACCGCGTCGCACCTTCGCCGTCCCCGGCGAGCATCCGGCACAGGCAGACCGTGACGGTGTTGAGCGCCCGCATGAAGGTCGCGAACGCCTCGCCCTCCGCCGTGATTTCCGCGTTCCCGGCAAGCCCGTTTGCGAGCAGGACCACCATGTCGTTGGTCGAGGTGTCGCCGTCGACGCTGACCATGTTGAAACTGGAGGAAACGTCGGTTCGCAACGCTTTTTCGAGCATAGCGGGCGAAACCGCCGCGTCGGTCGTCAGGAAAACCAGCATCGTCGCCATGTTCGGGTGAATCATGCCGCTCCCCTTGGCGATTCCGCCGAGCCGACAGGGCTTACCGTCCAGCGTGAATTCGACGGCGACCTCCTTGGCGACCGTGTCCGTCGTCATGATACCCTCCGCCGCAAGTCCGCTCCCGTCCGGCGAAAGCGACTGCACCAGCGGGGGGATACCGGAACGAATCGACGCGAGGTTCAGCGGTTGCCCGATGACGCCGGTGGACGCGACCAGCACGTCCTCCGCCGAAAGCCCAAGCTCCTCCGCGAGAGCCGCGCACATCGCCTCCGCGACCTCCTCGCCGTCCGCGTTGCAGGTATTGGCGTTGCCGCTGTTGCAAAGCACCGCCCGCGCCCTGCCGTCGGCGAGGTGTTTCTTCGTCACGGTCAGCGGCGCGCCCTTGACGCGGTTTGTCGTATACAGCGCCGCCGCGTTCGCCGGGACTTCGCTGTACAGCAGCGAGAGGTCGCGCTTGCTTTGATTCCTACGGATTCCGCAATGCACCCCGCCTGCCAAAAAGCCCTTCGCGGCGCACACGCCGCCGGGTATCTGTCGAATGGTATTCACGTTCAGAGTTCCTTTCTTCCCTAAAAACTACAAAACCAGTCCCGCCGTTTCGTCTTGCCCGACGAGCAGGTTCAGGTTCTGAATAGCGGCGCCGGAAGCGCCCTTTCCCAAATTATCGAACCGGGCGACCAGCAGTACCCGTTCCGCGTTCCCGCAAACCGTCACCTGCATATCGTCCCGCCCGTCAAACGCCCCGGCGGACAGGAAACCGCCCTCCGCTTCCGCCGCGTCGGGTTCGAAACGGACCACCGGACCACGGTAACAGTCCGCGTACACCGCGCACACGTCCGAAACGCTCCCGCGCAAGTCGCTCGCGAACAGCGGGACGGTCACCTCCATGCCGCAACGGAAATCCGCCACGATTGGGCAGAACAGCGGCGGGGTCTCCAGACCGGAAAACAGCCGCATCTCCGGCAGGTGCTTGTGCATTTGCGTCAGCCCGTACTGCCGGGGCGCGTCGAGCAGAGCGTCCCGTTCCGGCGATTCGTAAGACGCAATCATCGATTTCCCGCCGCCGGAATACCCGGTCAGCGAAAAACAGCTCAGCTTCGCGTCCGCCCGCAGCAATCCGGTCCGCACCAGCGGCGCGACCAGCGCGATGAATCCGCTCGCGTGACAGCCGGGGTTCGCGACCCGTTCCGCGCCCGCGAGTTTCTCCCGCACGCCGGGCAGTTCCGGGAACCCGTAGACCCAATCGGGCGACGTGCGGTGCGCCGTCGAGGTGTCTATCAGGCGGGTGTTCGTCCCGTCGGCAAGCGATACCGCCTCCCGCGCCGCCGCGTCGGGCAGGCAGAGGAAGGTCACGTCCGCGTCCCGCATCGCGTCCCGCCGGGACGCCGGGTCCTT
>CANQTR010000126.1 GCA_947626805.1 uncultured Clostridia bacterium | reverse complement strand
GAGAACGTCGACCCGGTCGGTATCCATACCGGCGATTCGGTCGTCGTCGCCCCGGCGCTGACGCTCGCGGACAAGGAGTACCAAATGCTTCGCTCCGCGTCCCTCGACATCATTTCCGCCCTCGGCATCGTCGGCGGGTGCAACTGTCAGTTCGCGCTCGACCCGGACAGTTTCCGCTATGCGGTCATCGAGGTCAATCCGCGCGTGTCGCGTTCCTCGGCGCTCGCGTCGAAGGCGACCGGCTACCCAATCGCCAAACTGTCCACCAAACTCGCGCTGGGTTACACGCTCGACGAGGTGAAGAACGAAATCACCGGCAAGACTTGCGCCTGCTTTGAACCGGCGCTGGATTACGTCGTCGTCAAGTTCCCGAAATGGCCGTTCGATAAGTTCGCCGGTTCCAGTCGGTCGCTTGGGACGCAAATGAAGGCGACCGGGGAAGTGATGGCGATTGCCCCGTCCTTCGAGATGGCGCTTTTGAAAGCCGTCCGCGGAGCGGAACTTTCGCTCGACACGCTTAACGCCCCGCCGCTTTCCGACCGCCCGGTCCGCGAACGGTTGCGCGAGCAGAACGACCGACGCCTGTTCACGGTGTTCGAGGCGCTCAAAAGCGGGATTTCCGTCGAGGAAATTCACGAAATCACGAAAATCGACCGATTTTTCCTCGCAAAACTGCAAAACCTCGCCCGGTTTGAATTGCATTTGCAGTCCGACGGGCTTTGCGACGGCGACTACGAAACGGCAAAGCGGCTCGGCTATCCCGACGCGGCGATTCGCCGCCTGAGCGGGGCGGAAACGCTCCCGGACCACCGGTTCGCCTACAAGATGGTGGACACTTGCGCGTCGGAATTCCGGGCGGAAACGCCGTACTTCTATTCCACTGCCGACGCGTTTTGCGAATCCCGCGCCTTCCCGCGTTCGGGCAAGCCGGTCGTGCTGGTGCTGGGTTCCGGTCCGATTCGAATCGGGCAGGGAATCGAGTTCGATTACAGTTCGGTGCATTGCGTCTGGACGTTGCGGGAGATGGGCTACGACGTGGTTATCGTCAACAACAACCCGGAAACGGTCTCGACCGACTACGACACCGCCGACCGGCTCTACTTCGAGCCGCTCTGCCCGGAGGACGTCCTGCAAATCGTTCGGGTGGAACGCCCGATAGGGGTCGTCGTCGCTTTCGGCGGGCAGACCGCCATCAAACTCACGCAATTCCTCGACCGGCAGGGCATTCGTATCCTCGGCACGTCCGCCGACGGTATCGACCTCGCGGAGGACCGCGAACGGTTCGACAGACTGCTCGAAACCTTTGGGATTCGCCGCCCGATGGGGATGGGGGTACGCACCATGGACGAGGCGCTCCGCGCGGCGGAAACGCTCGGCTACCCGGTACTTCTCCGTCCGTCCTACGTCATCGGCGGGCAGAACATGACCATTTCCCGCAACGCGGAACAGACGCGGCGCTACATGGAGGTCATTCTCTCCGGCGGGATTGAAAACCCGGTGCTGGTCGACCGCTATATGCCCGGCACGGAACTGGAAGTGGACGTCATTTCCGACGGGAAATCCGTCCTGATTCCCGGTATCATGGAGCATATCGAGCGCGCCGGGGTCCACAGCGGCGACTCTATCGCCGTCTACCCGCCGTACAACCTCAGCGACAAGTTCCTTGCTCGCATTTGCGACGCGTCCGAACAGTTGGCGAAGGCGCTCGGCACGAAGGGACTTGTCAATATCCAGTACCTGATTTGGGAGGACGAACTCTACGTCATTGAGGTCAACCCCCGCGCGTCCCGCACGGTGCCGTACATCAGCAAAGTGACCGGGGTGCCGATGGTGGACCTCGCGTCGCGGGTCATGCTCGGCGCGGACCTCGAAAGCCTCGGCTACGGGACCGGTCTGTACCGCACGCCGCCGTATTACGCGGTCAAGGTGCCGGTATTCTCCTTTGAAAAACTCGGGGACGCGAATTCCCTTCTCGGTCCGGAGATGAAGTCCACCGGCGAGGTGCTCGGCGTCGGCAAAACCATGGCGGAGGCGCTCTTCAAGGGGCTGACCGCCGCCGGATTCACCCTGCCGTCCGCTTCCTCTCGCGCGGGCGCGGGGGTGTTCCTCAGCGTCGAGGAGAACGATTACGGCGACGCGGTGTCCCTCGCCCGTCGGTTCCACGACCTCGGACTGCCGCTTTACGCGACGTCCGGCACCGCCGACGCGATTCGGCGGCTGGGGATCGAGGTGCGGACCGTGGAGCGGGAGGAACTGTTCCCGTTGCTGGAAAGCGGCAAGCTGACCTATCTGATTTACACCGGCGCGGTCCGGGACGGCACGGTCGGCGACTACATCGCCCTGCACCGCCGCGCCATGCAACTCGGCATTCCGTGCCTGACGTCCCTCGATACCGCCTCCGCGCTCGCACAGATGATTGCCGGGCGGTACAACGCGGGAAATACCGAATTGGTCGACCTCAACGATATGCGGCTTTGGCGGCAGAAGATTCGTTTCACGAAGATGCATTCTTGCGGGAACGACTACATCTTCATCGAAAATTTCGACGGCGCAATCACCTGTCCGGAATCCCTCTGTGTCGACCTTTGCCGACCGCACTACGGTATCGGCGGGGACGGCATCGTGCTCATCGAGCGCTCCCGCGTCGCGGACGCGAAGATGCGTACCTACAACCGGGACGGGAGCGAGGGAAAAATGGCGGGCAACAACCTCCGTTGTGTCGGGAAATACCTCTACGACAACGGCTATATCCGTAGCGAAACGCTGACGGTCGAAACCGCCGGCGGCGTGCGTCGGCTGAAACTCTATCTCCGCGACGGCAAGGTGAATACGGTCACGGTGGACATGGGGAAAGCGGACTTCTCGCCGAAATCCCTGCCCGCGCTGTGCGACGCGGAGAAGATGGTCCGGTACCCGCTGACGGTCGGCGGGACGGGGTACGAAGTGACTTGCGTTTCGGTCGGCAACCCGCATTGCGTGGTGTTTTGCGAGTCCCCGGACAGCCTTCCGCTCGAAACGCTCGGCCCGAAGTTCGAATACGCCGACTGTTTCCCGGAGCGTATCAATACCGAGTTCGTTCGCGTCGTCGACCGTCACAGCTTGCGCGTGCGCGTCTGGGAGCGCGGAAACGGCGAAACGCTCGCTTGCGGGACCGGCGCGTGCGCCGCGGTGGTCGCCGCGGTGGAGAACGGGCTGTGCGAAAAGGGGAGCGACGTGACGGTCAGACTGCCCGGCGGCGATTTGACGGTCAACTACACGGACGAACGCGTCCTGCTGACCGGGAGCGCGACGAGCGTGTACGAAGGGACGTTCACCTATTGAGCGTGCGCGCGAAAAAATCCGAAAAAGACGAAAAAATTTGTAAGAATCCCTTGACAAAGCGGGGGAAACGTGCTATAATTGATTTGTTCCGCGTGGGAACCCGCTTGATGTGGGGGATTAGCTCAGCTGGGAGAGCGCAAGGTTCGCAATCTTGAGGTCACGGGTTCGATTCCCGTATTCTCCACCAAAATGGCTACGAGGTGTAGCCGAACGCGTATCGAGTTTATCGGTATGCGTTTCGAACGGGAAACGAAGGTGTTTTCGCACCTTCGTCGCCCGTCGAAAAAATTATGGGTAGTTGCGAGCCCCACGCGAGTCGCGCCGCCCTTTCACAGCCGGTCTTAACCGCGGATTCCCCTTTGGGGGAGGTTGAAAGGTATCACCTGTTGGTAGCAGGAGTGGCGCGCTCGCTTGGACTGCCCGGTCTTTGCGCGTTATTATCCAGCCTAATGAATCCGCAAGGTCGCGATATTCGCGTTGTATTCAATTGTAGAGGAAAAGAAAAACCTATCGTGCATCAGCAGATAGGTACTTGACAAAACCGGTTTTTTGTGTTATCATAAGCCGTAGTGGTTGTTTACAACCTTGCGGTTCTGATAAACCACAAAACCTGAATCCCGTCGTGCTACCTACATAGCCGATGCGGATGGTTCAAAAACATCTTGCAAATGCTTTTGAACCGAGGTTTAGGGCGGTGCGCTTGCGCGCCGCTCTTTTCATTTCCTATCTCCAGTATAACACGAAATCCCGATTTGTCAAGAGGTTTCGAAAAAATTTTTGGAAGATTTTTACAGCGGGAAAACCGGGGGAAAATCGAAAAAATATACCCGATTTTTTCGCCGAAACATTTGAGAAAACCCGGCCTTGTAAGGCAGTTCGGCGACCGAAAAGGAATCACGGACGCTTTCAATTTATGAACGAATGGACCGGTCAGCCGAGGTAGCGGCGAGGTCCGCGCTACGCTTTGCGTAGCGTACCCATACCGTACCGAAAGCGAGGGTTTGGGGCGCGCAAGCCCCA
>CANQTR010000125.1 GCA_947626805.1 uncultured Clostridia bacterium | reverse complement strand
GGAACGCTTTCCGAAAAACTGCACGCCGGCATCACCGTCCGGCAGGAGGGCGCCGAGATTTTGGTCGAGCGTCCCGACGACGAAAAGGAATCCCGTGCGCTGCACGGACTGTCCAGAACCCTCATCGCGAATATGGTCGTCGGCGTGACCGAGGGCTATTCGCGTTCCCTGGAGATTATCGGCACCGGCTACCGCGCCGAAATGAAGGGGAAGGACCTTCTGCTGCACCTCGGTTATTCGCATGACATTCTCATGCCGGCGCCGGAGGGCATCACCTACGACGTGCCGAAGGAAGGCAACGGGCTGAAGATTACGGTCAGCGGTCCGAGCAAGCAGCAGGTCGGTCAGATCGCGGCGGTCATCCGCGGCAAGCGCGCGCCGGAGCCGTACCACGGTAAGGGCGTCCGTTACGCGGGCGAGCACGTCAGAAGCAAAGCCGGTAAAGCCGGTAAAGCGAAGTAAACGGGAAGGAGTGAAAGAGCATGATTCGTCACGTTGACAGCAAAGCAAAGCGGCTCCATCGGCATAAGAGAGTCCGCGCCAAGATTTTCGGCACTCCGGCAAGACCCCGTTTCTGTGTCTACCGTTCCAACGAGAACATTCAGGTGCAAATCATCGACGACACCGTCGGACATACGCTCGTCGCCGCATCCTCCACGGAGAAGGCGTTCGGCAAGGAGGGCGGCAACGTCGAGTCGGCCAAGAAGGTCGGCGAGCTCGCCGCGAAGCGCGCGCTGGAAAAGAACATCACCGAGGTGGTGTTCGACCGGGGCGGCAACCTGTACCACGGCCGTGTCAAGGCGCTGGCGGAGGCCGCTCGCGAAGCCGGCCTGAAGTTCTGAGGAGGAGTACGAGGATGAAGAAGGATTATTCCAACATCGAATTCAAGGAAAATCTGGTCGACACCAAGAGCGTTTCCAAAACGGTCAAGGGCGGCCGGATTCGCCGGTTCTCCGCGCTGGTCGTCGTCGGCAACGGCGAAGGGCTGGTCGGCTACGGGATTGGGAAGGCGGCGGAAGTGCCGGACGCAATCCGCAAGGCCATGGAGGCCGCGAAGCGCAATATCATCGAGGTTCCGCTGGACGGGACGACGATTCCCCACGAGATTATCGGCGAATTCGGCGCCGGCAAGGTGCTTTTGAAGCCCGCCGCGCCCGGTACCGGCATCATCGCCGGCGGCAAGATGCGCGCCGTGCTGGAGATGGCGGGGATTCGCGATATCCGCGGCAAGTCGTTGCGCTCGAACAACCCGGCGAACGTGGTCAAGGCGACGTTTGAGGCGCTCAAGGAACTGCAGACGGTCGACCAGGTCGCCCGCCGTCGCGGCATCGAAGTCGCGGACGTCCGCTGAGAAGGAGGTCCGGAATGAAAGTTACCATCACATTGGCGAAAAGCCTGATCGGCCGCAAGGAGAACCAAATCCTGACCTGCAAGTCGCTCGGATTGCGTAAAATCGGCGACTGCAAGACGGTCGAAAAGACCCCGGAGATCGACGGCAAGTTGGCGGTCATTTCCCACCTTGTCCGCGTCGAGGAAGCCTGAAACGGCGCGCCACAGAAAGATTTAGGAGGACAAAACAATGAAGCTACAGGAGCTTTCCCCGGCGCCCGGCGCTGTCAAAGCGGCGTACCGCAAGGGTCGGGGCGCGGGCAGCGGCAACGGAAAAACCGCCGGTCGCGGCCATAAAGGGCAGAACGCCCGCTCCGGCGGCGGCGTCCGTCCCGGATTCGAGGGCGGCCAGCTTCCGCTCTACCGCAAACTGCCGAAGCGCGGGTTCAAGAACCGCTTTGCGAAGCAGTATGCCATCGTCAACCTTTCCGATTTGGAGCGTTACGAGAACGGCGCGGTCGTCGACCTCGATACGCTTCTCGCGGACGGGACGGTCAAGAACGCTTTTGACGGGCTGAAAGTGCTCGGCGACGGCGAACTGACCCATTCCCTGACCGTAAAAGCCACCCGTTTTTCCGCTACCGCGAAAGAGAAAATCGAAGCCGCTGGCGGAAAGGCGGAGGTGGTCTGATATGTTCGGCCGGATTCCGTCGGCGCACGTGCAGGCCGCAACGCTTTGTGAAAGGGCAGGTGAGTAAGCAATGTTCAAGATCTTCAGGAATGCGTGGAAGGTGCCGGAGATCCGCAAACGGATGCTCTACACGCTGTTCATCATCATCATTTTCCGTCTGGGCGCGAATATCATGGTGCCGTTCATCGACAGCGAGGGGGTCAACGACCTGTTTACCTCCACCGCGACGGAAGGAACGCTGTTCGGATACTTCAGTATGCTTGCGGGGCAGGCGTTCCAGAACGCGACGCTGTTCGCGCTCGGCGTCAGCCCGTATATCACCGCGTCAATCGTCATTCAGCTGCTGACGATTGCCATTCCCGCCCTCGAACGGATTGCGAAGAGCGGTCCGGAAGGGCAGGCGAAGATTTCCAAAATCACCCGTTACGTCACCATCGCGCTCGCGCTGGTCACGTCCTACGGGTACTACGCGACGCTGAACAGCCAGGGGCTGATTGACAGCACGATGCCGAAGTGGTTCACGATGGTCGTCATCCTCGCTTGCCACACGGCGGGCGCGTGCCTGGTCATGTGGCTGGGCGAACGAATCGACGAAAAGGGCATCGGCAACGGCGTTTCGCTGATCCTGTTCGTGAACATCATTTCGAGCGTGCCTTCGATTCTCGAATCCATGCTCAACATCACCATCAGCCTCGGCGATATCCTCGGCGTGATTCTCGCGCTGGTGATGATGCTCGCAATCGTGACGTTGGTCGTCTTTTTCTCGAACTCCGAGCGGCGTCTGCCGGTGCAGTACGCGAAGCGGCAGGTCGGGCGGAAGATGTACGGCGGCGCGAACACCTATCTGCCGATTCGCGTCATGATGGGCGGCGTCATGCCGATTATCTTCGCGAACGCAATCGTTTCGCTGCCCGCGACGTTGGCGCTGCTGATTCGCGGCAGGTTCCAGGAATGGGTGCAGAAGTGGTTTTCGGCGAGCAGCCCGATTTATGTGATTGTGATGTTCGTGCTGATTATCGCGTTCGCGTACTTCTATATCGCCATCTCGTTCAACGTCAACGAGGTCGCGAACAACCTCAAGGCGAACGGCGGCACAATCCTGGGCTATCGTCCGGGGCAGCCGACGGCGCAATATATTCGGAAAGTCGTGCATCGTGTGACACTCATCGGCGCGCTCTTCCTGTCGTTCATGTCCATCTTCCCGATTCTCATGAGCTGGACCGGTTGGACCGCGCTGCGCGCGCTGGTGTACGGCGGCACGTCGGTCATCATCGTGGTGGACGTTGCGCTCGAAACCGCGCGCGACATCGAATCCGAAACGACGATGCGGCATTACAAGGGCTTCCTTGCGTAAGTTGAGAAAGGTTGATTTGCGATGAAACTAATCCTGTTCGGCCCTCCGGGCGCCGGAAAAGGCACGCAAGGCGAACTGATTCATGAGGCGCTGCAAATCCCGACGGTTTCGACCGGCGCGATGCTCCGCGCGGCGATTAAAGAAGGCACGGAACTCGGCAAGAAAGCCGAAACGGTCATGGCGAGCGGGGCTTTGGTCCCGGACGAACTGGTCGTCGGGATTCTGCGGGACCGTTTGGCGCAAGACGATTGCAAGAACGGGTTCATTCTCGACGGGTTCCCCCGGACCATTCCGCAAGCGGAAGCGCTTGAGGCGCTCGGCATTTCGGTGGATTGCGTGCTTTCGCTGGAGGTTTCGGACGAAACCATCGTCGAGCGCATGAGCGGGCGGCGGGTCTGCCCGTCCTGCGGCGCGACCTACCATGTGCTGTACAACCCGCCGAAGAAGGACGGGGAGAAATGCGACGTCTGCGGCGAAGCGCTTGCACAGCGCCCGGACGACAATGCGGACGTCGTGCGGAACCGGCTCGCGGTCTACCACCGCGAAACCGAGCCGCTCAAGGCCTACTACGAGCAAAAAGGACTTTTGCGCACCGTGCAAGGACAGGATCGGGTCGAGGAGACCTCCCGCCTGGTGCGCGAGGCGCTCGGCATCGGGCAATGATTACGTTACGAACGGACGAAGAACTTCGTAGGATGCGGGACGCGGGCCGTATCGCGGCGCTTGCGCGGGAGGCGGGCGGCGCGCTCTGCAAGGAGGGCGTCACCACCGCCCAGATCGACGCGGAAATCCGCAAGGTGATCCGCTCGCACGGGGCGAGCCCGTCGTTCCTGCACCTGTACGGGTTTCCCGCGTCCGCCTGCGTCAGCGTCAACGAGGAAGTTATCCACGGGATTCCGTCGGACCGCGTCTTGCGGGCGGGGGACATCGTCAAGATTGACGTCGGCGCGTTCTATCGCGGGTACCACGGCGATTGCGCCGCGTCCTTCCCGGTCGGGGAAATCAGCGACGAGGC
>CANQTR010000124.1 GCA_947626805.1 uncultured Clostridia bacterium | reverse complement strand
CGCTGGTCGCGGTCAGCGAGGAGAGCCGCCGCATGGCGGATATGATGCGTATGTACAGCCTGCAGAACGGGCAGGAGAACTTCGCGTTCCCGGTCGAGGAGAAGTTGACGGTCAACCTCGCAAGCCCGCTGGTGCGGAAATTGGCCTCCCTCTCGCCGGAGGACGAAAAGGCGCAACGAATCGCCAAGCACATCTACCTGTCGGCGGTGTTGCTGTCCCGCCCGTTCCGCCCGGAGGAGCAGAAGGAGTACCTCTCGCTGAACCGGCAAATCCTCATGGAACTGTAAAAGCGTTTCGGGTTTTTTGAAAACATTCCCGGTCGAAAACGGAGGGGTCGCGCGTGAAAAATCAGGAGACCGAAACGAAGCGGAGCGGCAGGACATTCTTCCAAAACCTGCTCGATATGCGAAGCAATATGCTCTCGTATGACGAACTGCACGACATGATGGAGGAGAACACGGTCATCTACGGGGCCAATATGTGGATTCTGATGTTGGCGATTCTGATCGCGTCCATCGGGCTGAACGTCAACTCCACCGCCGTCATCATCGGCGCGATGTTGATTTCGCCGCTGATGAGCGGAATCCTCACGATGGGGTATTCCCTCGCCATTCGGGACCTCTCCATGTTCAAGCACGCGGCGGCCCGATTCGCGACACAGGTGGTCATCAGCCTGATTACGTCCACCGTGTACTTCGCGCTTTCCCCGCTCAAAACGGCGACGAGCGAGATGATTGCCCGCACCGGTCCGACGCTTTGGGACGTGCTGATTGCCCTGTTCGGCGGGATTGCGGGCGCGATTGGGAACACCCGGCAGAAGGCGAGCAACGTCATTCCCGGCGTCGCCATCGCGACGGCGCTCATGCCGCCGCTCTGTACCGTCGGCTACGGAATCGCGACCGGACAGCCGAGTTTCGTTTTCGGCGCGCTCTACCTTTTCATCATCAACACGCTGTTCATCGCGCTTTCCGCGCTGCTCGTGACGAAGCTGCTCGGCGTGCCCTGCCGTCAGGAACTTGACGAGAAGAAACGGAAGCACATCAGCCGTATCATCGCGGTCCTGATTGTCGTGACCGTCGTTCCGAGCATTCTGTTCGGGGCGCTCACCGTCTACAAGTCCGCCATGGAGCAGAATATCAACGATTACCTCGAAAGCGAGTTCGTTTTTGCCGATACCCAATTGGTCGGCAGCAGCGTCGACGGTATCGAGCGGAAAATTTCCGTTTCGCTCGTCGGGGTGCAGCTTTCGGACGAGCGAATCGCGGAGCTGGAAAGCAAACTCGACGATTACGATTTGGGGGATTTCACACTTCATGTGACGCAAAATCGGCAGATAGAGGGCAAGGACGACGACAAGGTGACGATTGCCCTGCAGGAAAACGCCATTCGCGAACTGCAGGAGCAATTGGAAGCGGAAAAAGCCGAACGGGAATCCCTTTCCGAGCGGCTGGAGGGGCAGGTGGACTGCAACGCCCTCGCGCGGAAGGTCGCCGCGATTTTCACGAAACTGACGGACGTCAAATGCGGGCAGGTCGCCGGCGGGGAGGGGTCGTATCTCCTCTTGCTCGCCCGCGCCGACGCGCCGCTTACCGACGAGGAAACGCAGACCGTCCGCAATTTCCTACGGGAGGAAAGCGGGCTGTTGGACGTCGAACTGCTAATTGACGCGCCGGAACCCGCCCCGCCCGAACTGAACGGGTCCGACGAAACCCCGTAAAACAAAAAACACCAAAAGAAATTCCAAAAGGAGGCGTTCCCATGAAACTGAGCAAAAAGAAAAAAACGGCACTTTTCATCGCTATCGCTATCCTGTGCGCACTTGTTTTGGCGTTTGTCATTTATTTGGTCGTCGGTTACATGATTAGGTCGAGAGCGTATTCGATTGCCCCGGACGAATGGGAAGAAACGCCGTATATGGCATTGGAGTACGGGAAATATCTGGGGAAACCCGAGGTTGAACAGGGATTCAGCCATCGCTATTCCGCAATCAAAGGTCTTGACGAGGACGAATGGCTCTATGACGGTAAGGCTCCATTTTGGAACATCGGCCGTCCCGATTGGGTCGTTTTGCGAAGAAAAGACGTCGCTGCCGAGCCTATAAAGGATTGGCCCGTAAAGGAAATTTTGATAACCGGCCTTTATCATGACGATTTCGATAACCTTTTCCGCGTCGATTATTCCTCGGTTGACGGTAAAATCACCGACGAGAAAATCATTTCCGCTTTGACGGACGCGGTGAACGGCAGTACCGCAGATTGGACGCTCCCCTATGAAGCGATACGAGAGGCGCTCTTTACGTTTGAAGGGCACCCCGGTATCGCTTTGCGCGCGCGGGTCTGTTCGTTGGACGGGAAATACTATCTTTGCATAGGCGACCGGTACTATCCTGCCGATGCGCTTGCGGAAAGCGAAGAATTTTTGGAATTGATAAACTGAACGAAAAGTCGCGCAACGCAAACGGCGACGCCGGTTCGATTTCGTGTCGAACCGGCGTCTTTTTTCGTCCGCTTTCGTCGGGTCAGCGTTCGCCGCCGTCCGTCAAGAGGACGGTCAGGTCGTTGACGTTCGTGCCGGTGGGTCCGGTGACCAGCAGGTCGCCGGACGCGCGGAGGGCGTGGTAGGCGTCGTTGTTTTGCAGGGCGTCGGCGGGGGAAACGCCGGCGTCCCGCATTTTTTGCGCGGTGCGACCGTCCGCGAAGCCGCCCGCCGCGTCGTTCGGGCCGTCCGTGCCGTCCGAACCGAACGAGAACAGCACCGCCTTTTCCGGCGGCAGACCCGCAAGCCCGATAGCGGCGGCGAGCGCAAGTTCCTGATTCCGTCCGCCCAAGCCCGTCCCGGTCACGCGCACGACGGTCTCGCCGCCCGCGAGAAAGGCGTATTTGCCGCCCTTTTTCGCGTAGGTCCGCGCGACGGAGGCGAAGAATCCGCCCGCTTCCTTGGCCTCGCAGGACAATCGGTCGGTCAGCAACACGGTTTGGTACCCCTTTTCCCGGCATACCCGTTCCGCTTCTTCGCACAACTGCCGCACGGATCCGGCGACGTGCGTTTCCGCGTTCGGCAGGCGTTTCGGCGTTTCCTGCGCGAGCAGTTCAAGCGCTTGCGGCGAGAGGGACAGGCGGTACTTCCGCGCGATTTCCGCCGCCTCCTCGCAGGTCGAACCGTCCGGGCAGGCGGGCCCGGACGCGATGCTGTCCGGGCGGTCGCCGAGCACGTCGGACAGAAGAATCGAAAACACCCGCCCCGGCGCGCAATGCGCCGCGAAACGCCCGCCCTTGACGGCGGAGAACCGCTTGCGAAGGGTGTTGATTTCGCCGATGTCCGCGCCGCAGGAGAGCAATTGCCGGGTGATATCCTCCAGTTCGTCCGGCGGCAGCAGCGGCCGCTCGAACAGCGCCGACCCGCCCCCGGACAGGCAGAACAGCACCGTGTCCCGCCCGGTCAGCCCGTCGGTCAGCGCGAGGATTTCCCGCGTCGCGGCGTAGGTGTTTTCGTCCGGCACCGGGTGTCCCGCCTCGCGGACGGCGAGCGGTCCGAGCGCGCCGCGGCTATGCCCGTATTTCGTCAGTACGATCCCGCCGTCGATTCGGTCGCCGAGCAGACGGTAAACTTCGTCCGCCATTTCCCACGCGGCCTTGCCGACCGCTATCAACAGCAGTTTCCCGTCGTTCGGCGGGAGCAACGGCAGAGCCGAACGGACCGCGAACCGAGGCAATTCCTTCGCCCGGCGCAATGCCGACGAGAGAATTTCCTGTGCGTCCCCGCGAATGGACATGACAACCCCTCCTTCTTTGAGAAAGGGGGCGGCGGGAAAAGACCGCCGTCCCCAGTCAAACGAGAAAAAATTGAACGAAGATAAAAATTACAATAAAATCTCGCCCCGTAGGCGGACATGCGCCGCCGGAGGGGCACATCTAGAGAAAACCGGCGAAGGCGGCGTCAGCATTGGCGCAAGCCGAGCCGGTTTTTGATGAAAGGGGGGATTCGGGGGGAAAACACAGAGCAAGGCAACGCGAAGCGATGACGCCGCGATTGTGTTTGCCCCCCGAAAGGATTTTACATCGCCTGCAAGCGGGCGAGTTCCTCGTCGTATTCCTTCTGCAGGGCGGCGGGGAGTTTTTCGCCAATCTTGTTGGCGTAGAATTCCTTGATGTTCGCGAAATCCTCCAGCCACGCGTCCTTGTCGACGGTCAAAATGCTCTTGAGGTCGTCCAGACCGAACTTGTGGCCCGCGCTGATTTCGTAATCCAGACCTTCGAGGTTGATGTCCTCCGCCTTCGGGATATAGCCAATCGGCGTTTCGACCGCGTCGACCTTGCCTTCGCAACGCTTGATAATCCATTCCAGCACGCGGAAGTTGTCGCCGAATCCCGGCCACATGAAGTTGCCGTCCTTGTCGAGGCGGAACCAGTTGAC
>CANQTR010000123.1 GCA_947626805.1 uncultured Clostridia bacterium | reverse complement strand
ATCCAGACGCTTGCCCAGCAGGGCGAGGGTCGTCTTTTTTTCGGTCCGCCCGGTGTAGTGCTTGACCGTGCGTTCCAGCGGAATGACGAACGAACACCGCTCGTAGGTCTGTGCCTTGACGCTGCCGCGCGCGTGGTGCAGCCGGTAGACCCCGCGCCCGTCGACCGTGTAGCCGCTGACCAGCGTCTGCCCCGCCGTGACCACGTCCCCCGGACATACCAGCGCCGTTCCCGCCGCCACGTCCACCGAAAGGACGATACCGTCCTCGGACGCGACGAGGTTGCACACCCCGTCGTTCGGGTCGATTTCCGGCGCGTGGGTGCGTTCGAGCAGTTCGACCTCGACGTGCGTGCCTTTGACGTTGACGGCGATGGAGGACACGTCCCGGAAGTGCAGCAGGAACTCGTTCTGCACCCGCAAAATCGGGATATCCGGGATATAACTCCCCACGCGGACCCCGCAATCCGCGAGCGCCTCGACGACTTCCTCGTCCGTCAGCAGGATGTTCCCGTTGACTGACACCTTCCAGACGAACAGCTCCGCCCAAAACAGCAGCGCCAACCCCAGAAACATCCCGACCAGCAGACCCGGTCGTTTCCGGTAACGGGCAAACAGGAACGGCAGTCCCCGCCGGCGAAGCAGTTCGGTTTCCAGCCCCGCCTCCTTCGCCGCGGCGAACAACCCCTCGGCGGAGGACAGGGAGGTCCGAAGCAGGACGGCGCCGTCCGCCTCCCGCCGGACGCGCCAGAAAAGCACCCCGTCGGCGCTCAGCCGGTACAGGAACGGCAGGACGCCCTCTCCCCGCAAGCGGATATGGTACTCCCCGAACACGGGGTGCAGAAAGCGGTACATCTCCTAACGCTCCTTTTCGGTTTCGTAGCGGACGACGCGGATATTCCCTTCGAGCACGATGCGGTTCTCCGAGAGGAAGGTCATTTCCAGAGCGTCGCCCTCAAAGACGATTCGCCGGTCCCCCGCGCCGACGGCGACCCGTTCCTCGCCGTATTCCAGCAGGCTGTCAATCCCCTCGGCGAGCAGCCGGTTCCCGTTGCGCCATTCGATGTAAACCCCTTCCGAACGGGGCAATTTCTTCAGCAAAACCCGCCTCACGCGCCTTTCCGCGAACCGGGAAAAGGCATACCCCCGGCCGCATCAACAGTATATTGGTGCCGGAGGGATTTTATGAACCTGTCGGTCGGTCTGCGCCGGGCGTCCCGGTGCCTTTTCATGCTCTTCCCGCTCGCGCTGTTCGTCCTTTTGCTCGCGCACCCGTCGCTGTCCGCGTCCCTGACGCTCGGGCGGCTGACGTTCTTCGTCAAGTCGGTGTTCCCGTCGCTGTTCGGCTCGCTGTGCCTGTCCGGTCTGCTGGTATCCTCCCCGCCGGCGCGGGCGCTCTACCGCTTTCCGTTCGGCGTAGAACTGACCGGGCTTGCGCTCGGCGTGCTGTGCGGGTTCCCGGTCGGCGCGCGGACGGCGGTGCAGTTGTACGAGGAAGGGCGCGTCACCAAAGCCCGCGCGGAATTCCTGTGCGGGTTTTCCAATCTCGCCTCCCTGCCGTTCCTCGTCGGTGTTGTAGGGAGCGCGCTGTTCGGGGACGTCGGGTTTGGCGTCCGACTCGCCCTTCTGCAACTGCTCGCCGCCCTGCTCGCGGCGGGCGTGCTGTTCGCCGTCCTGCGCCCGTCCTGCGGCGGGGTGCGCGTCCCGTCGGCGCGGACGGACGCCGGCGTCGGCGCGGTCGCGCGGGCGGTCGCGGGGAGCGCGCACACCATGCTCGAACTCGGCGGCATGCTGGTATTCTTCGGCGCGTCGGCGGACCTGCTGCTGCAAATTTCCGGACTTTCGCCGGACGGCGTCGGGGCGGCGGTCCTGCAGGGGCTGTTGGAGTTCTCCTCCGGCGTCGGACGGGCGGCCGCCATCGGCGGAAAACCCGGCAGACTGCTCGCGGCGGGGGCGGTCGGTTGCGCGGGGCTTTGCGTGTGCGCGCAAGTCGCTTCGGTGACGCGCGGGAAACTGTCCTTGCGCCCCTACCTGCTCGGAAAACTGCTGACCGGCGCATTTTTACTGCTGTTTACGGCACTTTTCGCTTGACAAACCCGCCGAAAAGGAATATAATAGAAAAAACGGAAAGGGAGGCGGTCGACCGTGTTGCTCGCTTTCGGCGCGGCGGGCGTACTGCTGTCCGCGCTCTGCTGCGTGCTTTTGGACATCACCAAAGTGTGGCTCCTGCCGGCGTTCGTCGGGCTTTCCGTCGCGTTCCTCGCGGGAATCGTCCTGCTGTACATCCTGCTCCTGTTTGTCATTTCCCTGTTCCTGCGCCCGAAGACCCCGCTGGAACGGGAACACCCGGTCGCGCGGTGGTTTCTGGTGGAAACCCTGCGCGCGGTCTGTACGGCGGCGAGGGTGACCGTACGGGTGGAGGGCGCCGAAAAACTGCCGGACCAGCCGTTTTTGCTGGTTTCCAACCACCGTTCCCTGTTCGACCCTATCGTCGCCGTCGCCGCTTTCCCGCGTCGACCGCTTTCCTTCGTCGCCAAGCCGGAAATTTTACGCGTCCCGCTCATCGGGAGATTCGCGCGCTATTGCGGCTTTCTCGCAATCGACCGCACGGACGCGCGGAACGCCGTCCGCACGATTCATACCGCCGCCGACCAGCTTTCGCGCGGCGTCTGCTCGATGGGCGTGTACCCGGAAGGGACCCGCAACCGTCCGCAAAAGGGCGCGCCGAAGGACCGGCCGCTCCCAACGCTCTTGCCGCTCCACGACGGCGTGCTGATGATTGCGCAAAAGGCGAAGGCGCCCGTCGCCGTCGTCGCGACGCGCGGGACCGCCGAAGTCACGCGCAACTTCCCGTTTCGGCGCACGGAGGTGACGCTGACGGTGTGCGACGTACTGCCGGTCGAGGAAGTGCTCTCCCTGCGGACCAAAGCGCTGAGCGAACGCCTTTCGTCGCTTCTGGAAAGCGCCCTGCAAACCCCGTAAAACAAATTTCTTTCGCGATACACCCGAAAAAAGAGAGGAATGGTCACACACAATGAATGCAAAGTACATCTTTCGCACCGCCCTGCTCTGCCTGCTCGCGGCAATCCTGCTCTGCGCCTGCGCCGAGGACCCCCAGCAAACGGATTCCGGCACGGAGGACAGCACCGCGGAAACCGACAGCGACGCGGCGAGCACCGCGGAATCGACCAGTGACGTAACGAGCAGTGAACCGCCGAGGGAGGCCGCCTACATGGAGTACGAAATTCCGGAAAACTACAATGACGCCTATACCGACACGTTCGCCGAAAACCTCGGCGCGACCGACGGGATTGATTACAAGCCAATGCGCGTCGTCTACAGCGAGGCGAGCGGCATCTATTCGATTTATTACGATTACCCCGAAGGCGGGTCGTACATGACGCAATTGGTCAGGAAGCGCTGGGGCATGTATATGCTCGGCGCCGTCCAGCACACGGACCCGGCGGGCGTCATGGTGCAAATCATCGGCGCGTCGACCGACTTTGAATGGGTCCTTCGCTGCGGGCCGGATTCCGGTTCGAGCGGCACCTTCCGCGGCGGCAACCACGGCGACTACACCGCGACCGACTGGACCGCCGAGGATACCACGAAAACCAACGACCACTTCATCGACATGACCTTCTACGACGGAAAAACCGGCGAAAAACTGGAGCCGAAGGACGGCGAAACGCTGACCGCCAACGGACTTCGCGTGGTCATTCACAACAACATCTACGCCGGCGAATATACGCAAGAGAACGTGATGATTAACGTCGAAAAGCTCTACCTGTTCAACGGCGAGGACGTGTTCGTCGAATCCAAGCTGTACATGACGCGGAACGTCTACTTCCAGATGTCCTACACCTGCATGATGCCCATCATGAAACAGTACGGCAACTGGGCGAAGTTCTACAACACCGACGGCACGGAAAAACTGGTACAAACCCCGCTGGTCGGCACGAGCAACTACGGCAACAACTTCAACGACGGCAACAACGCCTGCAAGGTCGAAATGTGGGGCGAGCAGGCCCCGGCCTACCACATGACCATGCAGATTTACAACCCCGACGACCAGTTCTACCGCTCGACCGATTACGTCAAGCTCTGGGACATGAATCCCAGTTCCAATAAGCTCTACTTCTCCTCCTTCGCGCTCGGCACGCCGTCCCTCGTCAAGAAGGGGACCGAATGGACCTTTGTCAGCAGCTGGAGCTTCTCCTATCAGCCGGACTTCGTTTCCCCGACCGAGCCGGACGAGCAGCTGGGCTTCTGAAACGACGCATACGCCAAACAAAACGGGCTGTCGCAAGACAGCCCCGCCTTTTTGCGCACAGGGCTTGACAAGCCGTCCCGCAAGGGGTATACTTTCCTATGGTCAATACGAAACGGAGTGAATCTGCAAATGGAAGAAATCACGCAACAGGTCTATGTCGGCGAGCGCCCGCTGTTCCACGGGACCGACCTCGAACTGCACGACACCATCTTCACCGACGGCGAGTCGCCGCT
>CANQTR010000122.1 GCA_947626805.1 uncultured Clostridia bacterium | reverse complement strand
ACCGAAAGGAAACACCATCTATGATCGAAATCAAGAACCTCTGCAAGGTGTTCGGCGACAAGCGGGCGGTCGACGACGTCAGTTTCCGCGTCGAGGAAGGGGAAATCATGGGGTTCCTCGGTCCGAACGGCGCCGGAAAGTCGACGACGCTCAATATCCTGACGGGCTACCTTTCCGCGACGTCGGGGACCTGTCTCGTCGACGGTCTGGACATCCTCGAACAGCCGCTCGAAGCGAAGCGGAACATCGGATTCCTGCCGGAAATGCCGCCGCTGTACACGGATATGACGGTCAGGGAGTACCTGAACTTCATTTACGACCTGAAAGGCTGTGCGTTCCCGCGCGAACAGCATA
Organism: uncultured Clostridia bacterium; assembly: GCA_947626805.1. Taxonomy (GTDB): domain Bacteria; phylum Bacillota; class Clostridia; order Oscillospirales; family CAG-382; genus Coliplasma. Next base: position 4,190 of record CANQTR010000122.1, on the reverse strand, counting down.
TCCGCGAAATCTGCGACGTCGTCAAGATTGGCGACGTGTACGGGCGGCTCATCGGCAACCTTTCGAAGGGCTACCGGCAGCGCGTCGGCATCGCGCAAGCGCTCATCGGCAACCCGCGGGTGCTGATTTTCGACGAACCGACCGTCGGGCTCGACCCGAAACAAATCATCGATATCCGCAACCTGATTCGTATGCTCGGCAAGGAACATACGATTATCCTTTCCACGCATATCCTGCCGGAAGTGCAGGCGGTTTGCGACCGTATCGTCGTCATCAACAAGGGCAAACTGGTCGCGAACGAAAAGACCGAGGACCTCGTCACGGCGGTCGACGGTTCGCGCAAGATGGTCGCGAAAATCGTCGGTCCGCAGGAGGACGTCCTCAAGGCGCTCCGCGCGGTCGCCGGGATTCGTTCGGTGGACGTGCTCGGCAAGCGCGACACGGACAGCGTCAGTTATCTGATTGAGTCCGAGGAACGCGTCGACGCGCGCAAGCCGTTGTTCTACATGCTTTCCACGAAGGGCTGGCCGCTGGTCGGTCTGGAGGGCGTCGAACTGAGTCTGGAGGACATTTTCATCCGCCTGGTGGGCGAAAGCCGGCGGAAGAGCCGGAAAGGGGGAGAGGGCTGATGTTTGCGATTTATAAGCGGGAGCTTCGTTCCTATTTCATCACGCCGATAGGGTACATCTTTTGCGGGGTGTTCCTGCTCGTGTCGGGGCTTCTGTTCTATCAATGCACGCTCGCGCGGCAGAGCATGGACAGCCTCAACGAGTACTTCCTGCTGCTCATTTGCGTCTTTGCCATTCTCATTCCGCTGCTGACGATGAAACTGCTCGCGGAGGACCGCCGGTCCAAGACCGAACAGCTTCTGATGACCGCGCCGGTCAGCCTGACCGGCATGATCCTCGGCAAGTATTTCGCCGCGCTGACGATTTACGGCTGCACGTTTTTGGTCAACGCGTTCAATTTCGTCCTGCTGTACCGCTACGGCAATCCGAACACAGCCGCGATTTTCGCGAATATCCTCGGCGTGTTCCTCATCGGCGCCGCGTTCGTCGCCATCGGGCTTTTCCTGTCGTCGCTGACGCAAAACCAGCTCATCGCCGCCGTTTCCTCCATCGGGGTCATCGTCGCGATGCTACTGCTGTATCTGGTCAGCGACGCCATCCCGTACGCGTGGCTCCGTTCGGTGCTGCAATGGTTCTCCGTGCTCGACCGGTATATTCCGTTCATGAACCAGAGCCTGAGTATCCCGGCGGTGGTGTACTATCTCTCACTGGCGGCGGTGTTTGTCTTTCTGACGGTGCGCGTCTATGACAAGCGCCGTTGGTCCTGAACGGGGGTGCCGGTATGGAAAAGCAAGAGAAAAAGACCCGGGCGCGCGCGGAACGCGGCGGGCGTATCAAGCGCGGGAGCGTTTCCGCGATTTATACCGTCGTGTTCGTGGCGCTCGTGATTGCGCTCAACCTCGTCGTTTCCTCGGTCGCGGGGTCGTTCAGCCTGAATATCGACCTGACGGCGGAGGAATTCATCTCTATCGGCGACGTTTCGCGCAACGTCCTCGGCGGTCTGGAATCGGACGGCGACCTTGACGCGACGATTTATCTGCTCGCCGACCGCGATATGTACGACAACATCAGCGACACTGACCGCACGCGGATGCGCGGGCTGAACCCCGCCGCGCTCGTGCGGGACCTCTGTGAAGAGTACGCCCGCACCTACGGCGGCGTGCGCGTCGAGTACCGCAATCTGCAGCGGGACCCGGAATGGGCGGCGGAATACAACAAACGCGCCAACACCACGCTGACCCAGAACAACATCGTCGTCGAGGGCAAGTACCACGCCCGCGTGCTGACGCTGGATTCGTTCTACACGGTCGACAGCGAATCCGGCACCTACGTCGGGTTCAACGGCGAGCTGCGGCTCACGACAGCCCTGCTGCAGAGCTGCATGTCCGAGCCGCAGGTCGTGACGTTCACGTCCGGTCACGGCGAACCGGCGCAACTCGGCGAAAACGGCGCCGTCGCGACGCCGCTCGCGAAACTGTTGCGGGATAACGGGTTCGAGATACGCGAGACCGACCTTTCCGCCGGCGATATCGACGAACGGACCCGTATCCTGATTGTCGCCGACCCGCTGACCGACTTTACCGAGTCGGAAGTGGACAAACTGATGGACTACACGGGCGAATATCACAGCATGATTGTCCTGGTCGACGATTCCACCCCGGACCTGCCGAACCTGCAGGATTACCTGCTGACCGAATGGGGGGTCGGCTACCGGGCGTACCACCAGGTCAGTTCCGTCGGCGGGTGCCTCAACAACAACCCGCTGAACCTGTCGGCACAGTATGTGTCGGATATCGACGACCCGGAACGAAGCGGGGCGTATCAGGTGATGAAGAACGTGCTGAACGTCCGCACGGTCATGCCGAACAGCGTCGAGCTGTACAGTGCGCCGGCGTCGACGAAGGACCACTACACGGTCGAATCCGTCTTGCGGTCCGCCGACGGGCTTTCGACTTACGAGCAGGCGAGCGAGGAGGGGAACTTCCCGCTGATGCTGCTTTCCTCGGACTCGGATTACGTCGACCTCGACGACGAGAACAGCACCAACCAGGTGCTGGAGTTCCACTATGTGCTGCTGTCCGGTTCGACGGATTTCGCCGGGACGGGCGCAATCGACAACGCCGCCTACGGCAACAGTACGCTTCTGCTGTCCGCCGTCCGCATGATGGGCGTGGACCGCTATTCGCTGGACATCGATTACAAGAGCATCAACGACGTTGCGCTGGGGATTGAAACGTCCTCCGCGTTCCGTCTGGGTATCATCATTTGCGCGGTACTGCCCGCCGCCATCACGGTCGTGGGGCTGGTGGTCTTTATCCGCCGTAGACATCTGTAAGCTCGGAAAGGAACCGATATGAGCATGGAAGAGAAGCGGGAACGGGACCTGCCGGAGGAGCAGACTTCTCCGGTCGATACGCCGGAAGACGAAATTTCCGAGGAGGAGAAACGGGAAATCCTCTCGGTTTTCTCCGAAACCAATGAAAACAGGCGCAAGCGGAGCGGTTTCCGCCTGACGGTGCGAAACCAACTGATTCTCGTCGGGAGCGTCCTCGCGCTCGCGGCGGTCCTGCTGGGCGTCTATTTCGTCGCGCTCCGGCAGGAGGACCCGCTGCCCGCGTTCTACGCGCTCGACGAGCGGACCGAGCAGGTGCTCGACGGGCTGGACGAGCGGGTGGACGTGCGGTTCTGCAACCGTTCCGAAAAGGAACTGACCGAGGAATCCGACCCGGACGTCTACCGCATCTACACCTACGCGTCCCTCTACGCCGACCGCACGGGGAAGGTCCGGCTCGATTGCGACGACCGCGACACGTTCAACGGCGTCCGGCTGACTTGCGGCGGGCAGACGAAGGAGATTCCGTATGCGGATTTCTACCTTTCCCGCGCGTCTGACGGGAAAACGTGGGGATTCGACGGGGAATCGCTGTTCACAAACGCGATCCTGTCGCTGACCGGCGGGGAATCGCTGGAACTCGTGGTCCGTCCGCTCGACGGGTTCGACGCGTACGGCTGCGACGTGCTTGCGTCGGGCGGCGTGGTCATGTTCCCGATGGTGGAGCGCGCGAACATCGAACTGTTAAGAATGGAAAACCAGACCGGGATGTATACGATCTACCAGAACAACGGGGAATTCTATTTCAACGGCTGTGAGCAGTTGACGTATAACGCGAACCTGTTCGCGTCCCTGCTGGTGGATTGCCGCTATGTCGTCACGGCGGGCGCGGTCGAGCAGGCGCTGGATTATGCCGTGTACGGGCTTGACGACGAGGAGGGGCTGACCTGCAGTTTCCTTTTGATGACCCTCCCGGACGGCAACGGGGACCGCTTGTTCCATCAGGTCTGGATAGGGAACAAGGATTCCGCCGGGGCGTACTACTACGCCCGCTATTTCGGCGGTCGTATGAGCGCGGACGACACCGTGACGGACAGTTTTTCGAGCCCGCGGGTGTTCCGTATCCAGGCGGCGAACGTCGACGGGGTGCTCAACGCCCCGGTCGAAACGTTTTTCGACGCGAATCTGGTCGGCGGCATTTCCAAGACGGAGGACGTCTATTCCTTCGACCAGGTCCGGCTGGAGCATTTCTACTACGACGAGGAGCGCCCGGATTTTTCGGCGCTGAT
>CANQTR010000121.1 GCA_947626805.1 uncultured Clostridia bacterium | reverse complement strand
ATCTCCAGCGAGCGGACGGCTTTCAGCAGGCTTTCCTCGATGTTCCTGCCGACCGACATCACCTCGCCCGTCGCCTTCATTTGCGTCGAGAGGCGGTTGCTCGCGTCGGCGAACTTGTCGAACGGGAAGCGTGGCATTTTGGTCACAACGTAGTCCAGCGTCGGCTCGAAACTCGCCGGGGTGTTGGCGATTTGAATCTCGTCGAGCGTCATGCCGACCGCGATTTTCGCCGAAACGCGGGCAATCGGGTAGCCGCTCGCCTTGCTCGCGAGCGCCGAGGAGCGCGACACGCGGGGGTTGACCTCGATGACGTAGTACCGAAACGATTGCGGGTCCAGCGCGAACTGGACGTTGCACCCGCCCTCAATCTTCAGCGCGCGAATGATGCGTAGGGCGCTGTCGCGCAAGAGGTGGTACTCCTTGTTCGTCAGCGTCTGGCTCGGGCAGACGACGATGGAATCGCCGGTGTGTATCCCGACCGGGTCGACGTTTTCCATGTTGCAGATGGCGATTGCCGTGTCGTTCGCGTCCCGCATGACTTCGTACTCGATTTCCTTGTACCCGCGTATGCTCTTTTCGACCAGCACCTGGTGCACCGGGGACAGTTTCAGGGCGTTCTTGACGATTTCCCGCAATTCCTCCGGGTTGTCGGCAAACCCGCCGCCGGTGCCGCCGAGCGTGAACGCCGGACGCAAAACGACCGGGTATCCGATTCGCTCCGCCGCCGCTTCCCCCTGCTCGACGCTCTCCGCAATCTCCGACGGGCAAATCGGCTCGCCGATTTCCTGACACAGCTCCTTGAACAGCTCGCGGTCCTCCGCGCGCTCGATACTCTTCGACGACGTTCCGAGCAGTTCCACGCGGCACTCCCGCAAGACGCCTTTCTTCTCCAACTGCATGGCGAGGTTCAGACCCGTCTGCCCGCCGATGCCCGGTACGATGGCGTCCGGGCGCTCCTTGCGGATGATTTTCGCGACGTATTCCAGCGTCAGCGGCTCCATGTAGATTTTGTCCGCGATGGTCTGGTCCGTCATGATTGTCGCGGGGTTCGAGTTCGCTAACACGACTTCGTACCCCTCCTCGCGCAACGCAAGGCACGCTTGCGTCCCGGCATAGTCAAACTCCGCCGCCTGTCCAATCACGATTGGTCCGGAGCCGATTACCATTATTTTGTGCAGGTCTGTTCTTTTTGGCATGGTCTTTTTTTCCTTTCCGATATTACAGGGAGGGGGTACGGGGAGTACGAGGAGTACGGGGAGTACGTGTGGGGGTAGTAACTACCCCCACACCCCCGTTGCGCGAATTTCCCGGCTTCGCCGGTAAATTCGATGGGGTGAAAATTTTATTTTGCCTCCCCGCCTCGCGGGTTTCGTTTGGTGCTTTCTCGGTTTTTGCCTTCGCGACCCGGTACTTGCCGGCTCCGACGGTCCGCATTTGCGAACCGTCCTCGCTCGCACCCAAATTTTCGTTTTTTTTAGACGGGAACGTATGTACGAGCGCCGGCTCGAACTTTTCCGGCTCACGGCTGAGCCGAAAACCGTGAAAATTCGCGTCAAATTTCATTCTGAAAACGTAATCTGGGGGCGAGATTGCGGTAGCAATCCGGCGAACTTGGGGGTCGCCGACTTTTTTTCGCGAAGGTACAAATTCCAGCCGACGCGTTTATAAATTTCACCGAAGTCGACGGCAGTCGACTTCGCGCACTGGGGGCGTGGGGGAACTGGTTCCCCCACACGTACCCCTCCCGTTCCCCCTTAATGCGCACCACGTTCCATCGCGTCGATGAACTGGTCGAACAGGTAGGCGCTGTCCTGGGGACCGGGGGCGCTTTCGGGGTGGTACTGGACGGAGAAAACGCCGTCGCGGAGGGAGCGCACGCCCTCGACGGTGTTATCGAGGAGGTTGCGGTGGGTAACCTCGAGCCCGGTATCGGCGAGGGAGCGTTCGTCGACGGCGTAGCTGTGGTTCTGGGAGGTAATTTCGACGCGTCCGGTCAGGAGGTTCTTGACCGGGTGGTTGCCGCCGCGGTGTCCGAACTTGAGTTTATAGGTCCGCGCGCCGTAGGCGAGGGAAATCAGCTGGTGACCGAGGCAGATACCGAAAATCGGCAATTCGCCGCGCAATTCGCGCACGAGGGAAACGACGGGCGTCACGTCCTCCGGGTCGCCCGGTCCGTTGGAGAGGAACAGCCCGTCCGGCTCCATGGCGCGGACGGTCGCCGCGTCGGTATTCCACGGCACGACGGTCACGTTGCACCCGCGCGCATTGAGCGAGCGGACGATGTTGAGCTTAATCCCGCAATCGACGGCGACGACGTTGTAGCGGTGGTCGGGCGTGCGGGAGAACCAGCGCTTGCGGCAACTGACGCGGCTGACGGCGTCGCGGCGGACCGGCGTTTCGGCAATCCGGCGCAACCCGTCCTCGACCGACGTGTCCGCGCGGGTCAGCAGGACCCGACGGCTCCCCAGGTCGCGAATGGAACGGGTGAGTTTGCGGGTATCCACCCCCTGCACGCCGGGGACGTCGTACTCCTCCAGAATCTCCGACAGCGTCTTGATACAGCGGAAGTTCGACGGCAGGTCGTTGTACTCGCCGACGATAAGCCCGCCGATGGTCGGCGTGCGTGTCTCGAAGTCCTCCTCGGTAATGCCGTAGTTGCCGATGAGCGGGTAGGTCATGACGACGGCCTGGTCGGTGTAGGACGGGTCGGACACGATTTCCTGGTAGCCCACCATGGACGTATTGAACACGATTTCGCACACCCGCTCGACGTCCGCGCCGAATCCGTACCCGAAGTAGACGCTCCCGTCCTCCAGAATGAGTTTGCGGTCAAAGGGTCTCATAGGAATCCTTCCTTTCTTCTGTGAACAGCCGCCCGTTGACGGCGGTCGCGAGCCAACGCCCGTAGACGGTCCGCCCGTCGAACGGCGTGCTTTTCCCGCGCGAAACGAACCGCTCGGCGGAAACCGTGAACGGCGTTTCGACCTCGAACAGCGTCCAGCCGGGGTCGGACGGGATGCCGAACCGCTTGCGGGGGTTGTCCGACAGCAGTTGCGTCAGTTTCCCGACGGACAGCACGCCCGTGCGGACCAGCCCCGTATACAGCGCCGGGAACGCGACCTCCAGCCCGCTCACCCCCATCGGACTGCCCCGCAACCCGCGGGACTTCTCCTCCGGCGTGTGCGGCGCGTGGTCGGTGGCAATCATGTCGACCGTGCCGTCGAGCAGACCCGCGAGGAGCGCCTGACGGTCCGCCTCGGTGCGGAGCGGGGGGTTCATCTTGAACCTGCCGTCCTCCTGCAGGTCGTCCTCGGTCAGCAGCAGGTAGTGCGGGGCGGTCTCGCAAGTCACGTCCAGCCCCGCCGCCTTCGCCTTGCGAATCAGGTCAACGCTTTCCTTCGCCGAAACGTGGCAGACGTGGTAGCCCGCCCCCGTTTCGCGCGCAAGCCGTAGGTCGCGCTCGATTTGGCGGTACTCGCTTTCCGACGGGATACCGGGGTGCCCGTGCGCTTTCGCGTAGCGCCCGTCGTGGATATACCCGCCGTTCAGCAGGGCGTCGTCCTCGCAATGCGCCGCTATCAGCCTGCCGAGCCGTTTCGCTTCCCGCATCGCGTCCCGCATCAGTTCGCCGTTCTGCACGCCCCGCCCGTCGTCCGAGAACGCGCAAACGTGCTCCGCCATGCCCGCGAGGTCGGCGAGCTCCCCGCCCTTTTCGCCTTTTGTGATGGCGCCGTAGGGGTAGACCGGAATGACCGCCGTTTCGCGGATGCGCGCCAGCTCGACGGCGAGCGTTTCCGGTCCGTCCGGCACCGGGTTCAGGTTCGGCATCGCGCACACCGCCGTGTACCCGCCGCGGCACGCCGCCATGCTCCCCGTCGCAATCGTTTCTTTATAAGAATACCCCGGCTCGCGGAAATGCACATGCACGTCGCAAAAGCCGGGGAGAACGAGATACGGTCCGAGGGTGACCGGTTCGTGTCCGCCCTTGGATTCAAATGCCCGCACCGCCTCCGCACAGCGGGGGTCGGGCAACAAAAAACGAAGGTCGCTCCGTTTCATGCCGGTGAGGCGCCTCCTTCCCGTGTTGTCGCTTTCTGGTTTTTTCTATTGTAACACCCCGCGCCGCAATTGTCAAGGGGTTGCGTGGATTTTTTCGCGACGGTTTTTGGGGAGGTACGAGGAGTACGGTGGGACGGGGTACGGTGGGGGAACCAGTTCCCCCACACCCCCATTTGCGAAGTCGTCGAAGTCGGCAACGTCGACTTCGGCGACTTCTATCGACTATCGTCGACTTCGGGGGGATACATAGCCTTAAGAGAAAACCGGCGATGGCGGCGTCAGCATTGGCGCAAGCCGAGCCGATTTTTGACGTGCCGACATTGTCGGCACGTCCCGAAAGGGGGGCTTTCGCCATGCAAAGCGGCTTGCCGCTTTGCATGAGGAAAACTACAGAGCAAGGAGGAGCACGACGAAGTCGTAGCGACGCCGCCGCGACCGCGTTTGTCCCCCGAAGCAACGCAATAAAAAGGGCATTTTCACCCTGCTGGAGTGAAAACGCCCTTTTTCCCCTGAGAAAATAACCTGCCTTATGAATGCGGATTATTTATGCTCTCTTCGCCGCGAAGCACTCGCTGCAAAGAACCGGTCTGTCCGTCGTCGGCTG
>CANQTR010000120.1 GCA_947626805.1 uncultured Clostridia bacterium | reverse complement strand
CCTGCCGGACGAGGACGCCGTGGTCGCGCGCATCTTCACCGACGTCAAGCAGGGTATCGAGGAGAGCAACGACCGCGCCGCGGCCGCCCATGCGGACGATTTGGAGGAGAAACGGACCCTGTTCCCCGCCGACGAGCCGAAGGCGGAGGAACCGCCCGCCCCCGCGTCGCCGGAACTGACCGGGGAAGCGCGCGAGGCGGAGGACGCGTACTTGCGGTTCATGATGGGCGAGGACGACGGAAAAGCCGACGCCCCGTCCGCCGACGGGACCGCCGCGGGGCAGGAATGACGCCCGTTTTTTGACACATCTTGCGTTTTGACAAGCCGGAAAGGACAACTTTTTCCATGAAAGATTATAAAGACACGCTCAACCTCCCCGTGACGGAATTCCCCATGCGGGGCAACCTGCCCAAGCGCGAGCCGGAAATCAAGGCGCGCTGGGACCAGGTAGACCTGTACCAAAAAATGCTCGACCGCAACGAGGGGCGCCCGTCCTTCATCCTGCACGACGGGCCGCCGTTCTCGAACGGCAATATCCACCTGGGGACCGCGATGAACAAGGTGCTCAAGGATATCATCAACAAATCCAAGTCCATGGAGGGGTTCCGCACGCCGTACATCCCGGGCTGGGACAACCACGGCATGCCGATTGAGAGCGCCATCATCAAGCAGTCGCGCCTCGACCGCAAGAAGATGTCCGTGCCGGAGTTCCGTTCGGCTTGCCGGGAATTCGCGCTGCAGTTCGTGGAACTGCAGAAGGCGTCCTTCGAGCGGCTGGGCGTCGTCGCGGATTGGAAACACCCGTACCTGACGATGGACCCGTCGTTCGAGGAGCAGGAGGTCCGCGTGTTCGGCAAAATGTACCGAAACGGGTACATCTATAAGGGGCTCAAGCCGGTCTACTGGTGCGCGCACGACGAGACCGCCCTCGCGGAGGCGGAAATCGAGTATCAGGACGCCCCGTGTACGTCCATTTACGTCAAGTTCCGCCTCGCGGACGACAAGGGGCGCGGGCTGTTCGACGGGCTGGACCGGGAGCGGCTCTACTTCGTCATCTGGACGACCACGCCGTGGACCCTGCCGGGCAACGTCGCCATCGCGGTGCACCCGCGCGAGTCGTATTGCGTCGTCCGCGCCGGGGAGGACTGCTATATCCTCGCCGAGGCGCTCGTGCGCGACACGATGGAAGCGGCGGGCATTTCGGAGTACGAGGTCGTTCGGGACGGCTTTGTCGGGCAGGATTTGGAGTACATGACCGCCGCCCACCCGTTCCTCGACCGCGAAAGCCTGCTCTGCTGCGCCGATTACGTCACGATGGACAGCGGCACCGGGTGCGTCCATACGGCGCCGGGCTACGGCGCGGAGGACTACCTGACCGGCGTGAAGTATCACCTGGAAATCCTCGTTCCGGTCGACGACCGGGGCGTGCAGGGGGAAGCCGCCGGGAAATTCGCCGGCTTGCGGTTCGACGAATCCAACGGCGCCATCCTCGACGAGATGCGGCAAAGCGGCGCGCTGCTCGCGTCGCGCGAAATCGTCCACCCGTACCCGCACTGCTGGCGGTGCAAGAATCCCATCATCTTCCGGGCGACCCCGCAATGGTTCTGCTCGGTCGAGGCGTTCCGCGACGACGCGGTGCAGGCGTGCGGCGAAGTAACCTGGACGCCCGCGTGGGGCGAGGAGCGCATGATTTCGATGATTCACGAGCGCGCCGACTGGTGCATTTCGCGGCAGCGGCATTGGGGTCTGCCGATTCCGGTGTTCTACTGCAAGGATTGCGGCAAGCCGGTCTGCACGGAGGAAACGATTGAACGGGTCGCTTCGCTGTTCGGCGAGCACGGCTCGAACGTGTGGTTCGAAAAGGACGCGTCCGAACTGTTGCCGGACGGGTTCGTCTGCCCGCATTGCGGCGGAAAGGCGTTCGACAAGGAAACGGATACCCTCGACGGGTGGTTCGATTCGGGTTCGACGCATTTCGACGTGCTGGACCGCCGCGAGGGGCTTTCCCGCCCCGCCGACCTGTATCTGGAGGGAGGCGACCAGTACCGCGGGTGGTTCCAATCCTCCCTGCTGACGGCTATCGGCGCCGGCGTCGGGCACGCGCCGTACAAGGCGGTGCTGACCCACGGCTGGACCGTCGACGGCGAGGGCAAGGCGATGCACAAGTCGCTCGGCAACGCCATCGCGCCGGAGAGCGTCATCGACGTGTATGGCGCGGACATTTTGCGGCTGTGGGTCGCGTCGAGCGATTACCGCGTGGACGTGCGCTGTTCGGACGCGATTCTCAAGCAGCTCGCGGAGAGTTACCGCAAAATCCGCAACACCTGCCGTATCCTGCTTGCGAACCTCGGCGCGCCGGAAGCGGATTTCGACCCGAAGCGGGATTTGCTGCCCGTCGAACAGCTCTTGCCGTTCGACCGTTGGCTGCTGTCGCGGCTCAACAAACTGGTCGCCGGGGCGCGGGACGCCTACGACCGGTATGAATTCCATGTGGTCTGCCACGACGTGCAGAACTTCTGTGCCGTCGAACTTTCCAAACTGTATATCGACATCACGAAGGACCGCCTCTACTGCAACCGCAAGGACGCGCCGGAGCGCCGGAGCGCGCAAACCGCCATGTACCACACGGTCAAGGCGCTCACGCGTCTGCTCGCCCCGATTCTGTCCTACACCGCCGAGGAACTCTGGAGTTTCTTGGCGCTGACCGACGGGGACGACGCGACTTCGGTATTCTGCAATCCCCTGCCCGCCCCGGTCCCCGCGTGGGACTGCCCGGAGGCGGAGGAGAAATACGACGGGCTGTTCGACTACCGCGACGACGTGATGAAGGCGCTCGAACTCGCCCGCGCCGCGAAGGTCATCGGCAAATCGCTCGAGGCGAAGGTCACGGTCTACGGCGCGCCGGACAACCCGGCGATGCGGTTCTTCGAGGCGCACCGGGAGGTGCTTGAGGAGTCCTTCCTCGTCAGCGGCGTCGAACTTTCGCACGCCGACGCGCCGGACGGGGCGTTCCGCGAAACGGAAAGCGGGGTCGCCGTGCTGGTGAGCGTCGCCGAAGGGGAAAAATGCGTGCGGTGCTGGGCGTATCGGAACGATTGCGCGCCGGACGCGGACGGGCAGATGCTTTGCGCGCGCTGTCGGAAAGCCGTATGCTGATTCTCGCCGCCGCAATCGCGCTCGGCGCGGTCGCGCTTGACCAAATCACGAAGGCGTTCGTTTCGTCGCACTACGCCGTCGGGGACGCGCGCGCTCTCTTCCCCGGCTTGCGGCTGTACTACACGAAGAACGACGGCGCCGCGTTCAGTATTCTTTCCGGACACCGGTGGCTGTTTCTGTGGTTTTCTATGCTCGCGATGGGGTTAATCGTGTATTTACTCATTCGGTATTCCCGGCGGCACCCGCTGTTGACGGTGTCGCTCGCGATGGTGCTCGGCGGCGGGCTGGGGAACCTGATTGACCGCGTGCTGTACGGGTCGGTCGTGGATTTTCTGGATTTCACGTTCATGCGGTTCGCCGTGTTCAACGTCGCGGATATCTTCGTGACGTGCGGCGCGGTGGCGCTGGGGGTGTACCTGCTGTTCGTCGAGCCGCGCGTGGAGAAACGTTTGCGCGCCGCCGAAGAGGCGGAAAACCCGTCCGACGAGGCGGGAAATGTGTCCGACGAACAAAAAGGTCCGACCGACGGGATAAACGAAGATTCCGACAACCACGACGGTACGCCCGTCGGCGTGAAAAATGCGTCCGAAGACCGCGACGGTACAACCGACGGGATAAACGAAGATTCTGACTACCGCGACGGTCCGCCCGTCGGCCCGAAAAGATGACGGAAATCATACGCGTTTCGCCGGAACATGCCGGCAAACGGCTGGACGTTCTGCTCGCCGAACTGACCGGGCTGAGCCGCTCGCACGCGCAAAAACTGCTTGAAAGCGGGGTCGTCCTGCTCGACGGGAAACCCGCCCGCAAGCGGGACGCGGCGCGGGAGGGCGCGGAACTGACCTATACCCTGCCGCCGCCGGAAGCGCTGGACGTCCTGCCGCAAGACCTGCCCGTCGAAATCGTCTACGAGGACGACGACCTGCTGGTGGTCAACAAGCCGCAAGGAATGGTCGTGCACCCCGCGCCGGGGCACCCGGACGGGACGCTGGTCAACGCCCTGCTGTACCACTGCCGGGGGCGGCTGTCCTCCATCAACGGGACGATACGACCGGGCATCGTGCACCGCATCGACCGCGACACGGCGGGACTGCTCATCGTCGCGAAAACCGACGAGGCGCACGTCGGGCTTGCGGCGCAAATTGCGACACACGCGTTCGTGCGGAAATACGAGGCGGTCTGCCGCGGGATATTCCGTGAAAAAACCGGCGTCGTCGACGCGCCCATCGGACGGCACCCGACCGACCGCAAGCGCATGGCGGTCACCGAGCGCGGGTCGAAACCCGCCGTCACCCGTTACCGCGTGCTCGCCGAAAGCGAAAAGGGGGACTATTCCCTGCTCGAACTGACGCTTGAAACCGGCCGCACGCACCAGATTCGGGTCCACATGGCGTACCTCGGACACCCCGTCGCGGGCGACCCGGTGTACGCGCCCGGAAAGGACAAGCTCGGGCTGTCCGGACAATGTTTATTCGCAAAGTATATTCAATTCACACATCCCGTGACCGGGGAGGTCTTGGCTTTTGAAGCGGA
>CANQTR010000119.1 GCA_947626805.1 uncultured Clostridia bacterium | reverse complement strand
GGGGTCATCTGTTCGGATAAGACCGGCACGCTGACTTGCAACCGCATGACCGTCACCGACGTGTACGGCGACCGCGAACAGATCGCGCGGGCGTGCGTCCTCTGTAACGACCGCACGTCCCCGACCGAGGACGCGCTCTGGGACTTCTCCGTCCGCGCGGGGAAGGACCCGGACGCGCTCCGCGAACGCTTTCCGCGGGTAAAGACCCTGCCGTTCGATTCGGACGTCAAGCGAATGCTGACCGTACACCGTTCCGGGAACCGCTTTTTGACCTATCTGAAGGGCGCGCCGGACGTGCTCGCGGGGCTTTGCGGCGGGCTTTCGCGGGAGGCGGCGGACGCGATGCGGGGCATGACGGAGGACGCGAAACGGGTCATCGGGTTCGCGCTCGCGGAATCGGACGCGCTCCCGGCGGACCCGTTGCGGCAACGGTTTCGGTTCCTCGGACTTTGCGGCATGGAGGACCCGCCGCGGGAAGGGGTGGAGGACGCGGTCCGGCAATGCGCCGACGCGGGGATTTTACCGGTCATGATTACCGGCGACCACGCCTCGACCGCCTCCGCCGTCGCCCGTCGGCTCGGAATCCTACGGGACGGGCAGACCTGCCGCACGGAATCGGAATTGCGGGACCTGTCCGACGAACAGCTTTCCGAGCAGGTCCGCACCTGCACGGTGTTCGCCCGCACTACGCCCGCTTTCAAGATGCGTATCGTCGACGCGTACCGAAGGAACGGGTTCGTCGTCGCCATGACCGGCGACGGGGTCAACGACGCGCCGGCGCTCCGCAAGGCGGACATCGGCTGTGCGATGGGCAAGGGCGGCACGGAGGTCGCGCGGGAGGCGTCCGACCTGATTCTGACCGACGACAACTTTTCCACCGTCGTCGAATCCGTCCGCGAGGGGCGGACCATCTACGGAAACATCCGCCGCGCCGTGCATTTCCTGCTCTCCTGCAATATCGGCGAAATCGTCACGGTCCTGCTCGGCATTCTGCTCTCCCTGCCCTCTCCGCTCGAGGCGATTCAACTGCTCTGGGTCAACCTCGTGACCGACTCCCTGCCCGCCATTTCGCTCGGACTGGAAAAACCCGCGCGGGACGTGATGCGTCACCCGCCGGGGCGCCGCGACGAGCCGCTGTTCCCCGCGCCGCGCTGGTTGGAAATTTTCGCGGAAGGAATCCTCATCGGCTGTCTGTCCCTGCTCGCCTTCGGGTTCGGGGCGGTTTCGGGCGGGTTCGCCGTCGGACGGACCATGGCGTTCACGGTGTTGGCGGTGTCGCAATTGGTGCACGCGTTCAATATGCGAACCTCCGCGTCGCTCTTTACGGTTTCACCGTTCTCCAATCCGTGGCTGCTCGGCTCGTTCCTGCTCGGAACCGCCCTGCAGGTCGCCGTCGTGCAGATTCCGTTCCTCGGACGGCTGTTCCTGACCGTCCCGCTCGACGCGGCGCAATGGTTGTGTACCGCGGGGCTGTGCGCGTTCCCGCTGGTATTCTGTGAACTGTACAAACGGGTTCGAAACGGATTTCAACGGAAAAACAGATAGCTTTCCGCAAAAAAGGGCGTCGCCCCACCCGGCGACGCCTTTTTTCTATCCGTATGTTCGGTCAAGAGGCGGATTCGCGGCTCCGCCGAAAGACCTTTTCCCCAATCTCCGTCAAACGGAGAATGACCGGGGCGAGCACGAGGTTGAACAGCACTTCGAACAGGAAATTCCCGCCCACCAGCACCAAAAAGATGTAGGCGACGACGCTTTTTCCGGCGTCCGCCGCGACCGTGGCGAGGTCGCCGAAAAAGAACAGGAAACACCCGGCGACGAACACGCCGGTGTTCACGACCGGGCAGACGAGCGCCGAAACGAGAATGGCGACCCAGCGGTTCCACGTCTGCAGGACGGAATAGACCGCGCCCGCCGCGACGCCCGCCGCGACGCCCTTGACCAGCACCGTGACGATTGTCCCGGCGGCGTTGAATCCCAGAAAGAACGCCGCGTCGCCGGAAAGCAGGACGGTCACGCCGAACACCAGACCGAGCCACCCGCCCGCGAGCGGACCGAGCAGCGTCGCGCCGATGACGATTGGGACCAGCACGAGGGAGATGGAAAAGAGTCCGAGATGGATAAACGAACCGAGCAGTTGTAAAGCAACCACAAGGGCGGTCATAAGGCCAAGCAGGGTGATGCGTTGTGCCTTTGACAGGGAATTTGCGTTGGTTTGCATGGGGTTTCTCCTTTTTGCCGCTGACGTCCCGCATGGCGGGTACGGCGCGGCGGTGTATTTATGAAAGCGGTTTCCCGCGTTCATAGCGTGGGTTTGCGGGGTTCAAGCGTTTTTCGACCCGGCGCCGGCGTCCGCGGAAGGACCCCGGTTGCGTTTCCAAAGCAGGTACAGCCCCTGCAGGGTCAGGTCCGGGCAATGGGTCATCGGCGCGCGGCAGAAGGGCAGGACGGTTTCGGCAAGCCCGCCGGTCGCGACGGCGGTCGGCGTTTGCGCGCGAAACGCTCCCCGGAACCGCTCCAGAAAGCCGTCGATCAGGAACGCGTGTCCGTACAGCACGCCGATATTCATGGATTCCCGCGAGTTCTTCCCAATCAGCCGTTTCGGCGGGACCAGCGAAACGTCCGGCAGTTCCGACGCCCCGGCGGACAGCGCGTCCATGGACATCCGAAGCCCCGGCGCAATCACCGCGCCCTCCAGCGCGCCGCTCCCGTCGAGCACGGTAAACGTCGTCGCCGTTCCGACGTCCACGACGACCACCGGCGGGGAAAACAGCGCCAAAGCGGCGACCGCGTTCGCGACGAGGTCCGCGCCCAGTTCCGCTTGACTTTCAATGCGAATGTTCAGCCCGGTCCGAATCCCCGGACCGACCTCCAGCGCCTGCACGCCGAACAGCGCGTGCAGGGCGGAACGAAGGTTGCGCGTCAGCGTCGGCACGACGGAGGACAGCACACAGTCGGTCACGTCTTGCGCCGACACGCCGTGCAGGCTCAGCAGACCGCTTACCAGCACCGCGTACTCGTCCGCCGTGCGGGTCTTTTCCGCCGAGACCTTGCTTTTGTGCCGGAGCGTCCCGTCCTCGTCGAACAGCCCGAACGAGATGCTCGAATTTCCGATGTCCGCCGCGAGCAGCATGCCGATTCCTCCGTTTTTCGCTTTCTTCGCCTTATTGTACCGCAAAACGGCGGCGCTGTCAAGAGGAAGATGCAGACAAGCCCGCGCGGAGGGGCGGGAAATGCCGGTTGACAAAGCGGCGCGGATATGATACAATGTGAAAAACAGGAAATCCGTCTGTGCAGGGAAAGGGAAATCATCCATGAACGCTCACCGATTCGCCCGTTTGCGGGCGCTGACGCTTTTGCTTTTGACCTCCGTGCTGGTCTGCCCCGTTTTGCCGCTCGGCGTTTCGGCGGAGGGGGCGGAAACGCGCATTTTCCCGGTCAACGCGGTCAACGGAACCCGCTGGGAGCAGACCCTTATCGTCTACCGCAACGCGGCGACGACCGGGCAGAATCAGTACGGCTGGAACATCGTCGTCGACGCGGACGGCAAGGTCGTCGAAAAAATCCCGGCGGGGGATTCGCGGGGCAGGGACCTCGCCATTCCGGCGGGCGGCATGGTGGTTTCCGGCTGTGACGACCCCGGCAAACTGCCTTACGACGCGTGCGAGATTGGTTCGAACGTCTATTTCGACGCGTACAGTTCGCGGGTGCTGATTTCCGCGGGGGAAATCGACCCGTTTTACGAGTACACCCTGCAGGCGACGACCTATAACGACGTGCGCTACGCGCAAACCATCGTCCTTTACGACCGCGGGGAAACCACCGGGACCAACGGCTACGGCTACGAGGTCTGTGTCGGCGCGGACGGGCGGGTGCTGTCCGCCGGCGGCAACGACAACGCCGTCCCCGAAGGCGGGTATGTGATTTCCGCCATCGATAAATCCGACATCAATCTGCTCAAGACCTACTTCATCCCCGGCGCGTCCTGCACGCTCGACGGACTTCGCGTCACCGTCAAATACGAGCCGCCCATGCTCATGACCACGGCGGAGGCGGAACTTGCGGATATCCGGCGGGAACTGGAAACGGCGAAGGCGGAATTGCGGCTGGTGGACTACGACGGCGTCGAAACGCAACTCGCGGACGCGGAGGCGGAACTTGCGCGAATCGCGGCGGACGGCGGATTCCCGTCGTTTGCGGCGCGGGACGAACTGCTCGCGCGGCTCACGCCGATTCGGCTCGGTCTGACCGAGCGCGCGCCGGTCGGGGTGCGTAGCGTCTGGTACGTTCCGACCGAATTGAACGCCGAGGGCGCGGTCGCGTCGGTCCGCCGCATGGCGGAGGTCGGTATCAATCAGCTTCGGCTGGGCGTTTCCAACGGGTACCACACGATTGTCCCCATGCCGGACGCGCTGGACGACGGCGAAGGCGGGAGCATCGAATTCCCCTTCCGCGTCGACACGCGGTGCAGGAACGTGGATTTGCTCGCGGTATACGCCGAGGCGTGCCGGGCGGAGGGCGTCGAACTGGTCGTGAGTATCCCGGTGTTCCAGAACAGCGGCGGCGTGCGGTATCAGAAAGCGTGGCAGACGACCACGAACCGGGAAACCGCGAACCTCGACCCGTTCTTCTCGCCGGCGAACGACGAGTACCGCGCCTACTTCAGCGCCTACGTCCGCTACATCCTGCAGCATTACGATATTTCCGGGCTGGAATTCGACTATATCCGCTACCCCTATTTCGACGGGAGCGTGGATTACGGCTACGACGAGATCAC
>CANQTR010000118.1 GCA_947626805.1 uncultured Clostridia bacterium | reverse complement strand
GACGAGAACAGCACCAATCAGGTGCGGGAATTCCAGTATGTGCTGCTGTCCGGCTCGACGGATTTCGCCGGGACGGGCGCGATCGACAACGCCGCCTACGGCAACAGCACGCTTCTGCTGTCCGCCGCCCGCACGATGGGCGTGGACCGCTATTCGCTGGACATCGACTACAAGAGCATCAACGACGTCGCGCTGGGGATCGAGACGTCCTCTGCGTTCCGTTTGGGGATCATCATCTGCGCGGTGCTGCCCGCGGCGATCACGATCGCGGGATTGGTGGTCTTTATCCGCCGCAGACATCTATAAGCATCGGAAAGGAACCGATATGAGCATGGAAGAAAACCAAAACCGGGACCTGCCCGAGGAACAGACTTCCCCGGAGACGTTCCCGGCGGACACGCCGGACGACGGAATTTCCGAGGAGGAGAAGCGGGAGATCCTTTCGGTCTTTTCCGAAACCAATGAAAATAAGCGCAAGCGGGGCGGTTTCCGCCTGACGGTGCGCAATCAGCTGATCCTTGTCGGGAGCGTCCTCGTCGTCGCGGCGATCCTGCTGGGCGTCTATTTCACCGCGCTTCGGCAGGAAGACCCGCTGCCCGCGTTCTACGCGCTCGACGCGCAGACCGAGCAGGTGCTCGACGGGCTGGACGAGCGGGTGGACGTGCGCTTCTGCAACCGTTCCGAAAAGGAACTGACCGAGGAGTCCGACCCGGACGTCTATCGGATCTATACCTACGCGTCCCTTTACGCCGACCGCACGGGGAAGGTCAAACTCGACTGCGACGACCGCGACGCGTTCAACGGCGTCCGGCTGAACTGCGGCGGGCAGACGAAGGAGATCCCGTACGCGGATTTCTATCTTTCCCGCGCTTCCGACGGGAAAACGTGGGGATTCGACGGGGAATCCCTGTTCACCAACGCGATCCTGTCGCTGACCGGCGGGGCGGAACTGGAACTCGCGGTCCGTCCGCTCGACGGGTTCGACGCATACGGCTGTGACGTGCTCGCGGCGGGCGGTGTGGTCATGTTCCCGATGGTGGAACGTGCGAATATCGAACTGCTGCGGATGGAGAACCAGACCGGGATGTATACGGTCTACCAGAACAACGGGGAATTCTATTTCGACGGCTGCGAGCAGCTGACGTATAACGCGAACCTGTTCGCGTCGCTGCTGGTGGACTGCCGCTACGTCGTCACGGCCGGCACGGTCGACCAGGCGCTGGATTATTCCGTGTACGGGCTTGACGACGAGGAGGGGTTGACCTGCAGTTTCCTTCTGATGACGATCCCGGAAAGCGACGGGAGCCGCCTGTTCCATCAGGTCTGGATCGGCGACAAGGATTCCGCCGGGTCCTATTACTATGCCCGCTACTTCGGCGGGCGAATGAGCGCGGACAATACCGTGACGGACAGCTTTTCGAGTCCGCGGGTGTTCCGCATCCAGGCGTCGAACGTCGACGGGGTGCTCAACGCCCCGGTCGAGACGTTCTTCGACGCGAATCTGGTCGGCGGCATCTCTAAGACGGAAGACGTCTATTCCTTCGACCAGGTCCGGCTGGAGCATTTCTACTACGACGAGGAGCGCCCGGATTTTTCGGCGCTGATCCTCAACCTGCCGGTCATCGGGTTTTCCGACAACATCACGTCCAACGATTCCAGCGCGGCGGAACTGTTGCGGGACAAGAAACCGTACGCGTCGACCGGGCTGACCTATGAGGACTGGACCGGCGAGCGGGACAAGGCGTATCTCGTCGGGCTCAACAGCAGCGACGGCGAACCGTTCTCGGTGTGCGCGGCGGTGACGAACACGGCGGAGGACGGGATATACGACTGCAGTTTCGGGCTCCTGCTCGACAGCGACAACGCGACCTACCCGGCGCTGCTGCCGAGCGCAATCGATATCCGCTACAGCACCGACGGTATCAACTACCGCAAACTGTCCGGGCACGGGCTGGATTTCACGACCCAGCAGGAGGATACGGTCAAGACCTATTCCTTCCGTATTCAGAGCGACGAGCCGGTGCTGAAAATCGAACTGACCTTCACGCTGCCGAAGAAAATCGGGTATCTGGTGCTGGACGACATCGTCATCACCGCAAACGGCGGGGACGCCGTGCCGAACGACGCGTTTTCGGGGATGTGGCGCATGGTGCAGGGCGAGGGACTTATCCCGGCGGGCAAGAATTACAGCTATATGGACACCACCAATTTCGCCGACTTCCTGTACAGCATCGGCACGCTGCAGGGGGACAGCGTCGCGAAGGTGGGCATCAGCGAACGGAGCGGCGTGCAGGGCGAAAGCGACGTCATTCACACGGAAATCCTCGCGGAATACGGGCTTGACCGCCCGGCGACGCACGTTTCCTACCTATATCAGGGCTATGTGACCGACCTGTACATCTCCGCCTACGACGAGGAGGGCGGCTGTTACTACGCCTATTCCACCGTCACCGGGGACGTCCTCGGAAACGGGAAGAACGTCACGGTGTGTACCGGGTTCATCGCCCGCCTGTCCGTGAGTACGGCGGCGTGGCTGGAGTGGGACCCGTTGGAATTGGTCGACCATTCGCTGGTGGGGATGTTCGTCTATGAAATCGAGCAGTTGTCCGTCACCTACGACGGGACGGAATACGTTTTCCACGTCAAGGCGGACGGCACGACGCTGACTTCCGTCACCTGGAACGGCAAGGAACTCGACGAGGAGAGCTTCCGCTACCTCTACCTCTCCATCGTGCAGTTGAATATGCGGGACGCCTACACCGACGACGGAACGGGGAACCCGACGGAATATTTGCGGGTGAAAATCAAGACCACGTCGGACGAGAAGGAATTCGTGTTCTACCGCGTTTCGTCCAGCCGCGCTTTCTACACGATTGACGGCGAAGGGCAGTATTACTGCCTGTTCAATTCGCTCCGCAACGTGACGACCAAACTCCAGCAGTTCATCAACGGGGAGAAGGTCGGCAGATGAAACGGAGAAGCGCGATACGGTTCGCGTTTCGGCTTTCCGTTTTGGCGCTCGCGGCGGCGGTTTGCGGGTGTTCCGCGCGCCCGGACGGGCAGGCGTATGCGGAACTCGCCGGGATTTGCGAAAATGCCGGCGCGGTGACGCGCGGCGCGCTGGAATTCTCCATGGAGGCGACCTTTCGCGACCCGGAAACCGGGGAGGGCGGCGTGCTGTACGCGGTCGACGGCGAGGCGCGGTACGATACCGCGCGGCAGACCGCCTATCAGCGCTTTCGCATGACCCGTCTTGGCGCGACGGCGGACGCGGAGGAATACTACGCGGACGGGGTCAGGACCCATGTCGAAAAGCGGGAAGTCACGACCGTTCCGGTCGAATTCGACGCGCTGCTCGGGGCGTTCCCCTATCGGCTCCCGCCGCTCCCGGCGCTTTCGGCGCTGGAGGAACTGGAACGGGAGGAGAACGGGACGGGTCTGCTTTGGACGACGGTTTGCGGGAGCGGGCAGGCGGAGTTGCTCCGGGATATCTGGGGGCTCGACCTCTACGCGCTCGCCGGGATTTCCCTGCCGGACCGGGAAAAGGAGTCCTACGGGGACGTGACCTGCACCTGGGTCACCGACGGGGATTCCCTCAAGTCGGTGTACGTCCGGCTGGGCGTGACGATTTACGAGCAGAGCGGCTACACGCCGGGTTACGGCGGGGAAAGCGACGACGGGCGGCTGGATTTGACGGTGCAAGCCCGTTTCTCCGTGACGGCGACCGGGGAGACCGTGGAGATACCGGTTTACGAAACGGGGGACTGACGCGATGGACGAAAACACGCCGATTTGCTATGTGTTCGGCGCGGGAGATGGGGCGGACGGCGCGATTTCCCCGCGCGACGGGGATTTTTCCGTCGCGGCGGACGGCGGCGCGCGGCTCGCCGAACGGCTCGGCGTAAAGCCGGACCTGCTCGTCGGGGATTTCGATTCGCTCGGTTACGTCCCGACGGGGGAGCGGGTGCGGGTCTTTCCGCCGCAAAAGGACGAGACCGACCTCCTACTCGCCTGCCGGGAGGGGCTGTCGCGCGGGTACCGGCGTTTCCGGCTGCACGGGGCGCTGGGCGGTTCGCGGGTCAGCCACACGGTCGCGAATCTGCAGTTGCTGCGGTGGCTTGCGGACCAAGGCGCCGTCGGGACGCTTTGCGGGCAGGGTTGCGAGGTGACGCTGTTGCGGGAGCGGACGGTGCGCTTTCCGGCGGGGCAGACCGGGTTCCTTTCGCTGTTCGCGGCGGGGGAGCGGGCGGTCGTAACGGCGCGCGGGGTCGCCTATCCGCTCGAACGCGGGGTCCTGACCGGGCGGTACCCGCTGGGCGTGAGCAACGAATTTTGCGGGCGCGACGCCGAAGTGACGGTCCATGAGGGGGACGTTTGGCTGATTTTGGAGCCTTTCGCGTGAAAAAATCGCAAAAAAATCCGAAAAAGCCCTTGCATTTTCCGAAAAAGTATGGTATAATGACCTGTCATTTTGTGGGGACGGTCCTCTGCTGCTCGGCACGAACGTTCCGGAAAGACTATAAAACAGTATAGGAAGGAAGAGCGTGTATGACAGCGTTGGAAACGTTTGCCAACCAGCAACTCAAGGCGGAGGTCCCGCAATTCTGCGTGGGCGATACCGTTAAGGTGCATCAGCGAATCGTCGAAGGAACGCGTGAACGGACCCAGATTTTCGAGGGGGTCGTCATCGCCCGGAAGAACGGCGGGATTTCCGAAACGTTCACCGTCCGTCGGGTGTCTTTCGGCGTCGGTACGGAAAAGACTTTCCCGTTGCATTCCCCGAACGTTCAGAAGGTGGA
>CANQTR010000117.1 GCA_947626805.1 uncultured Clostridia bacterium | reverse complement strand
GTCAAGGAGCAGGAAATTTACATGGGCGATTTCCCGGTCATGACCCCGTCCGGCACGTTCGTCATCAACGGCGCGGAACGCGTCGTGGTCTCTCAGGTGGTCCGTTCCCCCGGCATTTATTACAGCATGACCGGCGACAAGGCGGGCAACCACCTCTTCGCCGCTACGGTCATTCCCTATCGCGGGGCTTGGCTGGAGTACGAAACGGACGCGTCCGGCGTGTTCTACGTCCGTATCGATAAGAACCGCAAGATGCCGGTCACGATTCTGCTCCGCGCTTTCGGGCTCGGGACGGACGAACAGATTCTCGAAAAGTTCGGCGACGAACCCATGCTCCGCGAGACCTTCGAGCGGGACACCATCAACGCCGAGGTCGAGCGCGTGCAGCAGCTTGGGGATACCACCAACCCGACGGACGAGGCGCTCAAGGAGATTTACAAGAAACTCCGCCCGGGCGAACCGCCGATCCTGGAGTCCGCGCAAACCCTTCTGCACAACCTGTTCTTCGACGAGAAACGGTATGACATTTCCGCCGTCGGCAGATATAAATTCAATAAGAAACTTTCCATCGCCCGCCGCATTACCGGGTATGTGCTCGCGAAGGACGCGGTGTCCCCGCTGACCGGCGAGGTCGTGTGCGAGGCAGGCAGGAAACTGACCCGGAGCGAGGCGGAGACCATCGAGCGCGCCGGCGTGTGCGAGGCGTCCATTCTCGTCGAGGAGGAAAACGAGGAAGTCGAGGTGAAGGTGTTCACCAACCGCATGGTGCGCGCCGAAGGGCTGACCGGTATCCCGGACGAGGAACTGGGGCTGGACGAGGCCGTCAACCTTGACGTGCTTTTGGAAATTTTGCGCGAGGTCGGCACGGACGACCGCGAGGCGCTCCGGGACGCGCTTGCCAAGCGCCGGAACGAACTGATTCCGCCGACGGTCACGATTCAGGACGTGTTCGCTTCGGTCAACTACCTCTTCGCGCTGTCCCACGGGGTCGGCTCGGTCGACGACATCGACCACCTCGGCAACCGCCGCATTCGCGCCGTGGGCGAACTCCTGCTCAACCAACTCCGTATCGGGTTCTCTCGTATGGATAAGGTCGTCAAGGAGAAGATGACGACCCAGGATGTGGATACCATCACGCCGCAATCCCTGATAAATATCCGTCCCATCGTTTCGGTCATTCGGGACTTCTTCGGGTCCAGTCCGCTTTCGCAATTCATGGACCAGTCCAATCCGCTCGCGGAACTGACGCACAAGCGCCGTATCTCCGCGCTCGGTCCGGGCGGTCTTTCCCGCGACCGCGCGTCCTTCGAGGTGCGCGACGTGCATTATACCCATTACGGGCGGATGTGCCCGATTGAAACGCCGGAAGGGCAGAATATCGGTCTGATTTCCTCCTTCGCCTGCTACGCGCGGGTCAACCGCTTCGGATTCATCGAGGCGCCCTACCGCGTGGTGAAGAACGGCGTCGTAACCCGCGAGGTCGTCTATATCCCCGCCGACGTGGAGGACGATTACATCGTCGCGACCGCGAACGAGCCGATTGACGAGAACGGTCGGTTCATCAACCGCAAAATCGTCGGCCGCCACCTCGACGAAATCGGCGAATACGAGGCGTCCCGTATCGATTTGATGGACGTTTCCCCGAAGATGGTGGTTTCCGTCGCGACCGCGATGATACCGTTCCTGGAAAACGACGATAACACCCGCGCGCTCATGGGCTCGAACATGCAGAAGCAGGCGGTCCCGCTGATGACGTGCGAGGCGCCGATTGTCGCGACCGGTATGGAGTACCGCGCCGCTTACGATTCCGGCGTGCTGGTGCTCTGCCGCGCCGACGGCTATGTGGAAAGCGTTTCCTCCAAGGAAGTCGTGGTCCGCACGGACGACGGCAAGACGGATTACTATCCGCTCATCAAATTCAAACGTTCCAACGCCGGCACTTGCGTCAACCAGCGCCCGGTCGTCGAAAAGGGCGAACGGGTCAAGCAGGGCGACGTCCTCGCCGACGGACCCGCGACGAAGGACGGCGAAATCGCGCTCGGCAAGAACGTGCTGATTGGCTTTATGACCTGGGAGGGCTACAACTACGAGGACGCCGTACTGCTCAACGAACGGCTGGTCCGCGACGACGTGTACACCTCCATTCATATCGAAGAGTACTATTGCGAATCCCGGGATACCAAACTCGGACCGGAGGAAATCACCCGGCAGCTCCCGAACGTTTCCGACGACGTTTTGCGCGACCTCGACGCGGACGGTATCGTCCGTATCGGCGCGGAGGTGCATTCCGGCGATATCCTCGTCGGCAAGGTCACGCCGAAGGGCGAGACCGAACTGACCTCCGAGGAGCGGCTGCTGCGCGCCATCTTCGGCGAGAAGGCCCGCGAGGTGCGGGATACCTCGCTCAAACTGCCGCACGGCGAATCCGGCATCATCGTCGACGTCAAGGTGTTCTCCCGCGACGATTGCGACGTGCTTTCGCCGGGCGTTATCCAGTGCGTGCGGGTCTATGTGGCGCAAAAGCGAAAAATCTCGGTGGGCGATAAGATGGCGGGCCGCCACGGGAACAAGGGCGTCATCTCCCGTATCCTCCCGCCGGAGGATATGCCGTTCCTGCCGGACGGCACGCCGCTGGACATCGTGCTGAACCCGTTGGGCGTTCCGTCCCGTATGAATATCGGGCAGGTGCTGGAAGTGCACCTCGGCATGGCGGCGAAGCTGAAAGGCGTCAAGGTCATGACCCCGGTCTTCGACGGCGCGAACGAAAAAGACATTCAGGAATGGCTGCGCGAGGCCGGCTGCAGGGAGGACGGTAAGACCATTCTCTACGACGGCCGCACCGGACAGCCGTTCGATAACCCCGTCACCGTGGGCATCATGTACTTCCTCAAACTGCACCACTTGGTCGACGATAAGATTCACGCCCGTTCCACCGGCCCGTACTCGCTGGTCACCCAGCAGCCGTTGGGCGGTAAGGCGCAGTTCGGCGGACAGCGGTTCGGCGAAATGGAAGTCTGGGCGCTGGAAGCCTACGGCGCGGCGTATACCCTGCAGGAAATCCTGACCGTCAAGTCCGACGACGTCAAGGGGCGCGTCAAGGCGTATGAGGCAATCGTCAAGGGACTGAATATCCCGACGCCGGGCGTTCCCGCGTCCTTCAAGGTGCTCGTCAAGGAACTGCAATCCCTCGGACTGGACGTCCGCGTGCGCGACCGCAACGGCGACGAGATTCCCATGCGGGAGTACTCGGACGACGACGGACCGGACGAAAGGAAGTTCTCCGACGCCGAACTCGGGCAGAGCGTGCTTGAAAGCGAGGAAGGTCTGCTTTACGAGGACGAAAACAGCGTCAACGCGGGCCTGAGCGAGGACGAAATCGCCGAGGCGGACGCGGACGAGGAGGAATACGTTTACGACGAGCATGAGAATGACGTCGACGATTGACGCGCCCGCCCGTCCGACAGGGGTCGAAAGAAAGGAATGGTCTTGAACGATGGAACCTGTAAATATGGAATTTGAATCGATTCAAATCGGGATTGCATCCCCGGAAATGATTCGTTCGTGGTCTTACGGCGAGGTCAAAAAGCCGGAAACAATCAATTACCGCACGCTCAAACCGGAGCGGGACGGTCTGTTTTGCGAGCGCATCTTCGGTCCGACGAAGGACTGGGAGTGCCATTGCGGCAAGTATAAGCGCGGCGCGCGGTATAAGGGCAAGATTTGCGAAAAGTGCGGCGTGGAGATTACGACGAGCAAGGTGCGCCGGGAGCGCATGGGGCACGTCGAACTCGCGGCGCCGGTCTCGCATATCTGGTATTTCCGCGCCATCCCTTCGCGCATGGCGCTGTTGCTGAACATTTCGCCGAAACTGCTGGAAAAAGTGCTGTACTTTGCCCAGTATATCGTCACCGACCCCGGCGAGACCCCGTTGAGCAAGTACCAGTTGCTGACCGAGCAGCAGTACCGCGAATACCGCGAAAAGTATGAGGACGATTTCGACGCCGGCATGGGCGCCGAGGCGGTCGAAAAACTGCTCGCGGAAATCGACCTCGAATCCGAGGCCGCGCGGCTCAAGAAGGAACTGCTGACCGCACAGGGACAGCGCAAGGTGCGCGACATCAAGCGTCTGGAGGTCGTCGAGGCGTTCCGCGCCTCCGGCAACCGCCCGGAATGGATGATTCTGCACGCGCTGCCGGTCATTCCGCCGGAACTTCGCCCGATGGTGCAGTTGGACGGCGGCCGGTTCGCGACGTCGGACCTGAACGACTTGTACCGCCGCGTCATCAACCGCAATAACCGCCTGCTCAAACTCCAGGAACTGCAGGCGCCGGATATCATCATTCGCAACGAGAAGCGTATGCTGCAGGAAGCGGTGGACGCGCTCATCGACAACGGTCGCCGCGGCCGCCCGGTCACGGGGCCGAGCAACCGTCCGCTGAAATCCCTTTCCGAAATGCTCCGCGGCAAGCAGGGCCGGTTCCGTCAGAACCTGCTCGGCAAGCGCGTCGACTATTCCGGCCGTTCGGTCATCGTCGTCGGCCCGGAACTCAAAATCTACCAGTGCGGCTTGCCGAAGGAAATGGCGCTGGAGCTTTTCAAGCCGTTCGTCATGAAGCAATTGGTCGAAAGCGGCAAGTCCACCAACATCAAGGACGCGAAGAAGCGCGTCGAACGCGCGAACAACGAGGTCTGGGACGCGCTGGACGTGGTCATCAAGGAACACCCGGTCCTGCTCAACCGCGCGCCGACGCTGCACAGGCTTTCCATTCAGGCGTTCGAGCCGGTTCTGGTCGAAGGGCG
>CANQTR010000116.1 GCA_947626805.1 uncultured Clostridia bacterium | reverse complement strand
TCGATGTCCAAAAGCAGCAGGTCGAACCCGCGCTCGCCCGCGTCCGCGCGGCGGAACAGGAAGTTCTCGGCGGAGGGGAAGGTCGATATTTCGACGGTATGGCGTCTTAATTTCGCCCAGCGGGCGGTCAGTTCGGCGAGGACGCGGCGGTCCTCGTCCCCGTCGTCGCAGACGGCGATGCGGTAGTGCATACGGCGCATTCCTTTCCCGGGGTGGAATTCCCCCTGCGTTGATTATAGCGCAGGGCGGACGAAAAATCAAGCGTTTTCGGGAAATGCTCGCGTCGGCAAAAGTGCCGGATGCGTTAAGACCATTTTCGCATTTGGAAAGGATTTTTTCCTTCGCCGTTGCGCGTTTGAAATCAAAGAAGATGCCCCACCCCAGCCCGTAAAGGATCCCGTCTTTTTCGTCCCAGCCGTCGCGGATCGAGAAGTACACGGCCACCGGCTGTGCGTGACGACGCAAGCAGATAAAGAAGTGCGAAAGCAGCGGCTTCGATCCAGAATTGCTTTTGCCGAATCCAGAACGTGAGTTTATCTTGAAAACGATTGATTAGAAAGGCGAGAAATGCTTCTCGCAGAGGTTGGTCATATACAGTAGAAATCCTCACAAGGGTAAAGAACAGCGGCAGAAGAAAGAACAGACCAATCGCAACCGTTAAGGAATCCGGGGCGTAGTTACCTACATATGGATCATAATATAAGAAATATTGATAATAAAATAGAAGTTGAATCGGTAAAATGTGCCCAAGAAACACATCGCTAAACCTGCCAACTGCCCTAAAAATCTGTTGCATTTGCGTTCGTTTCACGGTTCTCCGCCTGAAAATATTGAATCGGGTGCCGAATGAATCTTTTGAACTGCGAAGGAAGTTCCTTCTTCCAAAAATGGGTCTCCGCTTCTTTATCAGCTCCCGCAAAAAATCGAAGCATTTTCAGGAACGTTTGCAGAACAAAAAACAGAATCAGCAGCATTTCAACCGCAAAATAAAGGTCCTTCAAATCGAAAATATAATGGGTTAAATGGGGGGTATTCCCGTTTGCATGGGAAGCAACGGAAATGCAGCACCAGTCGAGGCTTCCGCCCCAAAACAGAAGGTCTAAAACGCCGGCTAAGGTGGATGCGGATAGGAATATGATGATATACTTTACCGAGCGAAAACCACGCTTCCCGGTCGCCGCCGCTTTCATAACCGAGAAAATGCCAATCGCAAACAGCAGAAATACGGACGAAAACAATTTTGCAACGGCATTTACCGCAATCCAAAACGGAATCGACAAGCCGATACGTTCGGTCTGCTCTGCCGCCCAAATCGCATCCTTATCATTGATTTCCGGGTGAAGATGCACACCCGTTTCCTGCAGCGGATTCCCATCGAACGAATAAACCTGATCGATAACCAACTTTACGCCTTGGTCGAACATGAGCAGCAGAAGAATCAGCAAGATTCCCCACCGTATTTTTTTCATTGTATAACCAAACCCTTTTCAAAACTAACGGGTAAGAAACCAATCTTAGGGTGCCCGCAACAGGGAACGGCACCGCTCGTTCCAAAGGGACTCCCCGCCGCCGCTACCCCTCCGACGCTTTCAATAGTATATCGCAAAAATTCGAAAAAGTCAACGGGTTTGGCGAAAACGGGCTTGACAGAAGTCGAAAAAACGGGTATAGTATACCTAATCAGAACCAAAATCGAAAGGACGACGAAAACCTGTATGCTGATGATACTTTCCGGCTGTTCGGCGGTCGGCAAAAACACGGTCATCAAGACCCTCTTGCGGGAGCACGCCGAGATGTTCTGCTCCATGCCGACCTATACCACGCGCGCGCCGCGACCGGGCGAACGGGAGGGCGACCCCTATTGCTTCCTGACCGACGAACAGTTCCGCCAAAAAATCGCCGAGGGCGAACTGTACGAGTACGAGCAAATCCATACGAGTTACTACGGCTCCTCCCGCAAACTGCTCGCCGAGGCGCGGAAGTCCGGCAAGGTCATCGTTAAGGATATCGACGTCAAGGGCGCGCTGAACCTCAGCCGCCTGCTCCGGGAAGATATGCGGGTGGTGACGGTGTTCCTGTACGCGGAAAAGGAACTGCTACGGTCCCGCTTGCGCGGGCGCGGCGACGCGGAGGCGGATATCGCGATTCGCTTGCGCCGCTACGACGAGGAAATGTCCTATATCGACGCCTACGACTACCGTATCGAAAACCTCGTCCTCGCGGATACGGTCCGGAAAATCATCGATATCGCAAAAAGTCTGCTGTGACGCCATTTTTCCCACGAGGCAGGAAGGCAAGTTTGGGTGACAAACGCGGTCGCGGTGTCGTCGCTATGCGCCGCCTTGCTCCGCGTATTTCCCCCAAATACCCCCTTTTCGTCGAAAAACGGCTCGGCTTGCGCCAATTCTGACGCCGTCTTCACCATTTTTCTCTTAAGGAGTTTTGCTCCGAAAACATTGTGTTCGGAGCGGGCGGCTACATGTCTGCCTCCGGAACGATTTTTTATTGCTTTTTCTGAAAATATTTTCGAAAGACCGAATTACGATAAGAATGACGCGAATTTGGGAGCTGCACCTTTCCCCAATGGGGGACGGAACGCGGTCCTTTTTTGCGCGGTTCCGCCCGTTTTTTTCGACCCGAAACGGGTCGAAAAATGCGGCTCCATGACCGAGCCGCAAGGGAGGAACCGCCCGAAGTGGGGGACACATGACGGGGTGCAGGGGAAGTCACTTCCCCTGCACGTTCTCTCGTTCTCCTCGTCCTCACGTTTTTTCGCCCGCGCCACGCACAACTTTTCACTTTTCGTCATAAACTACCACAGAGCAAAATGACGAAATGACGAAAGGGGACAGAACCATGTGTTCCATTTGCGGAATGTTCGGCGGCGGCGCGGCGCGGGACGTCATCGACGAGATGAACGGACGAATGGCGCGGCGCGGACCGGACCAAACCGGCACCTACCGAAGCGGGGAGGTGACGCTGGGTCACAACCGACTGGCGGTCATCGACCCGGCGGGCGGCGCACAGCCGATGACGGCGGAATACCGAGGTCGCCGCTGCACGGTCGTGTACAACGGCGAA
Source organism: uncultured Clostridia bacterium (assembly GCA_947626805.1). Classification (GTDB taxonomy): domain Bacteria; phylum Bacillota; class Clostridia; order Oscillospirales; family CAG-382; genus Coliplasma. Next base: position 1,720 of record CANQTR010000116.1, on the reverse strand, counting down.
CTGTACAACACGCCGGAACTGAAAAGCCGACTTGCGGCGGAGGGCGCGACCTTCCGCACGCACGCGGACACCGAGGTCGTACTTTGGGCGTACCTGCTCTGGGGGGAGGACTGCCCGACGGAATTCAACGGAATCTTCGCGTTCGCGGTCTACGACGAGCAGGCAAAGCGGCTGTTCCTCGCGCGCGACCGGCTGGGGGTCAAGCCGCTCTACTACGCGTGGGCGGGCGGGACGTTCCTGTTCGCGTCCGAGGTCAAGGCGCTGCTTGCGTACCCCGGCGTCCGCCCGACCGTTGACCGAAACGGGCTGTGGGAACTGCTTTTTTTGGCGCCCGTGACCCTGCCGGAGAGCGGGGTGTTCCGCGACGTGAAAAAACTGCTCCCCGGTCAGTGCGGCTGGCTGGACGAGGGGGAAACGACGCTCCGCACGCGGACCTACTGGAAACTCGTTCCGCGCGCGTTCGAGGGGGACCGCGACACGGCGGTCGCGACCGTGCGGGAACTGATGACCGACGCGGTTCGGCGGCAGATGGTCAGCGACGTCCCGCTCTGCACGCTGCTGTCCGGCGGACTGGATTCGTCGGTCGTCACGGCGGTCGCGGCGGACGACTGCCGCCGTCGCGGGGAAGTTCTTTCGACCTACTCGTTCGAGTACGCCGGGAACCGCGAGAACTTCAAAAAATCCCTGTTCCAGCCGGAGAGCGACGACCTCTACGCCTCGTGGCTCGCCCGCGAGCTCGGCACGGACCACACCGTCCTGACCGCGTCGAGCGAACAGGTTTACGACGCGCTTCGCCCCGCCGTCGAGGCGCGCGACCTGCCGGGGCAGGCGGACATCGATTCGTCGCTGCTCTATTTCTGTTCACAAATCAAGCGCAAGCATACTGTCGCACTGTCCGGCGAGTGCGCGGACGAGATTTTCGGCGGCTACCCGTGGTTCTATCGACCGGAGATGCTCGGACGGGACTTCTTCCCGTGGCTGCACCGCCCGCTTGCGCGCGTGTCGCTGTTCGACCCGACGGTCGTGCGCCCGGAGGAGGGGTTTGCGGCGATTTCCGAGCGGTACCGGGCGTTCCTGCACGGGGTGGAGCGCCTGCCGGCGGACGACGACGAGATGTACCGCTCCCGCGTCGCCACACAGCTTTCGGTCTGGTTCTTCATGCAGTCCCTGCTGGAGCGCAAGGACCGCATGTCGATGTACAGCGCCCTTGAGGTCCGCGTTCCGTTCGCCGACCACCGAATCATCGATTACGTTTACAACGTCCCGTGGCGGTTCAAGTTCGAGAACGGGGTGGAGAAATCCCTCTTGCGGCACGCCATGACCGGCTGGCTGCCCGACCGCGTCCTGTTCCGCAAGAAAAGCCCGTACCCCAAGACCCACGACCCGCGCTACGAGCAGCTGACGCGCGACGGGCTGCTCGCCGTTCTGGACGACCCGGACAGCCGCCTGCACGCCATTCTGGACCGCGCCAAACTTCGCGAGGTCCTCGACGGCGGCGACTTCACCTGGTTCGGGCAACTTATGTCCCGCCCGCAACTTTACGCGTGGCTGCTGCAACTGGAGGTTTGGTTGCGGGAATACAAGGTCGAACTCGTTTTGTGACGCGCGCGGGGGTGACGAGGGGGACGAGGAGGAACGAAGGGAACGTGCAGGGGAAGTGACTTCCCCTGCACCCCGCCCCGTGTCCCCCACATGGGGCGCACCTTCCCTTGCGGCTCGG
>CANQTR010000115.1 GCA_947626805.1 uncultured Clostridia bacterium | reverse complement strand
TTCGCTCTACGGACTTTGCACGGCGGTCGTGAGCTTTCTCGTCGCCGCCGTGCGGGACGGCGGCGCTTACGTCTACCTGATTTACCGGGCGGCGCAGGGCGGAATGGACGCGTCCACGTTCCTGCTCTACTTTTCCGCCATCACTTCCATGGCGGGGCTGATAGGAAATGTGCTGAATACCTATTACAGCGTCGTCGACGGCTGGTACGAAATTTCCGATTTCCGCGAATTCCTGGAACTGCCGGACGAAAGCAACCGCGGGGAGGGGGTTCCGGTCCCGCGACGCCCGTTCTCCGTCGAATTCCGGCACGTTTCCTACCGCTACCCGCAAGGGGAGAAAAAGGTGCTCGACGACGTTTCCTTCGCGGTCGCGCCCGGCGAAAAGATTGCCCTCGTCGGGGTCAACGGGGCGGGGAAGACTACGCTGACCCTTCTGCTTTGCGGGTTCCTGCGCCCGAACGAGGGGGAAGTCCTGCTCGACGGTCTGCCGGTGAACGCCTACAACCGCGACGAACTGATTGGGGCGTTCGGGCTTGTGCCGCAGGACTACCACCTGTTGCCGCTCTCTATCGCCTGCAATATCGCGGCGACGGAGGACGAGGGGGAAATCGACGCGGAAAAACTGGACCGCTGTATCGAACTCGCGGGGCTGCGCGAAAAAATCGATTCCCTGCCGAACGGCGTGAAAACCTCGCTCAACCGCACGCTGGACCCGGCGGGTGTGGAGCTTTCCGGCGGCGAAACGCAAAAACTGCTGCTTGCGCGCCTGCTCTATAAGGACCCGCCCTGCCTTCTGCTCGACGAACCGACGGCGGCGCTCGACCCGCTTGCCGAGGACCGTATGTACCGCCGCTACCGCGAGATCGCTTCCCATGCGACTTCCGTCTTTATCTCGCACCGGCTCGCGTCCACCCGTTTCTGCGACCGAATCCTGCTGCTCGACGGGGCGAGGATTGCCGAGAGCGGCACGCACGACGAACTGATGGCGGCGGGCGGTAAGTACCGCGAGCTGTTCGACGTGCAGAGCAAATACTACCGGGAGGAGGCGGAAAACCATGAAACACGCTGAAAAAGACGTGCGGAAGCGCGGTCTGCGCGAGGAACTGCGGCTGACCATGCGGGGATTCCGGCTGCTCCGAAAATTACTGCCGGGTTTCTGGTCCCGGAGGTGTCTTTTGCTTCTGGCGGACACGGTTTTCCCGTATTACGGGCTGTATTTTTCCGCTCTGCTGGTGGACGAATTGGCGGGGAACTGCGACGTGCGGCGGCTTCTTTTCCTCGCGGCGTGCACCGTCGGCGGGCAGTTGATGCTGAACTTCCTTTCGCAACTTCTGCGCCGGAAAGTAGATATGCTTGATTTCATGACGTTTCGTGCTACGGAGATGTATTTGTTCGACGTGCAGAACGGAATGAAGTACGGGCATCTGGAGGACCCGGATATCGTGCTTTTGCGGGAAACGATCCATCAGCAAATGAACTGGGGGCGGGGCGTTCCGCAACTCTTCTATACCCTGCCGAGCTTTTTGCAGACAATCCTGAACCTGCTGTTCGCCGGCTCGCTGACGCTTTCCCTGCTGTTCCGCACCGCCGACGGGGAATTCACGGGGGTCGCCGGGTTCGTCAATTCCCCGCTTTCCGGTCTGCTGTTTGCCCTGCTGGTGGCGGTTTCCGCTTTCTTTGCCAATCGGATTGCGGCGGGACGCACGCGGGGGCTTGTGAAAGTGCAGGAGAAACGGCTTCGGTGGTTGATGACGAGTCAGGCAATGTGGTCTTCAATCTCCGGGGCGGACACCCGGATGTTCGGGATGCAGAAGGTGATTCTGAATGCCTTGCGGCGCGTCAATTTCACGGAAAGCTTCCTGAAGGACGAGGAGAAAATCCGCACCCGCTACGGCGTATGGGGAATCCTGCTCAACACGGCGGACACCCTCGCGGTGTTCCTCTACACGGCGGCGAAAGCGTTCCTCGGCGTGTTTGGCATCGGCAGTTTCCTGCTTTACCGCGGGACGGTCGAAAAGTTCGTCGCGAACGTGTCCGGGTTCACTTCCTGCCTCGGCGAATTGCGGGCGAACAACGACGCCCTGCAGAGGATGTTCGAATTCGTCGACCTGCCGAACGAGATGTACCGCGGCACGCTCGCCGTCGAAAAGCGGGACGACCTCGACTACGAGATTGAGTTCCGCGACGTCGGGTTCCGCTATCCCCGCACGGACGCGTGGGCGCTCCGGCACGTCAGCATGAAGTTCCGTATCGGCGACAAGCTCGCCATCGTCGGGGAGAACGGAAGCGGAAAAACCACGTTCATCAAACTGCTCTGCCGGCTCTACGACCCGACCGAGGGGAAAATCCTGCTCAACGGCATCGACGTCACCCGCTACCGCCCCGACGAGTACCTTTCGCTGTTTTCGGTCGTCTTTCAGGACTTCGCCCTGTTCGATTTCCCGCTCGGCGAGGTGGTGTCCTCCGGCGTGACGTACGACCGGGAAAAGGCGGCGGACTGCCTGTGCCGCGCCGGAATGGAGGAAAAATTGGCGGATTTGGAGGAACTGGCGAAGGAAAAGGGGACGGAGGCGCTGGATTTCGCCGTCGGGCGGGAGTATATCCTGACCGGGACCGACTTTTCCGGCGGGGAAAAACAGAAGATTGCCCTCGCCCGCGCGCTCTACAAGGACGCGCCGTTCGTGATTCTCGACGAGCCGACCGCGGCGCTCGACCCCGTCGCGGAGGCGGCGGTCTACGAGCATTTCAACCGTATCGCACAGGATAAGACCTCGGTTTTCATCTCGCACCGCCTGTCCTCCTGCCGTTTTTGCGACAGAATCGCCGTGTTCGACCGGGGGCGTCTGGTTCAGAGCGGGACGCACGACGAACTCGCCGCCGACCCGTCCGGGAAGTATTACGCGCTCTGGAACGCACAGGCGAAGTATTACCGAAAGGAGGAATGACGTCGCTTTTTGCCTTTTTCCGCGCGGACGTCTTGACAAATCCCGGGGAAAGGAGTAAACTGGGGAAAAGTCGCGGAAAGGGATGGCGAAAGGCATGAAAGGAATCCTTGCGGTCGATTACGAACTGCTCGGCGGGAAGTACGCGTCCCAGTATGAACTGTATTTGCGCGCGGCGGAAAGGCGCGGCGTCGGGCTGACCGTCCGCACCAACGCCGAGGAGATTCCGCGCGACGCGGATTTCGTGCTGTTCCTGTCGAAGGACGTGCGGCTCGCGCGGACGCTCGAACAGGACAGGTGTCGGGTGTTCAATTCCTCGTCCGCGGTCGCGCTGTGCGACGACAAAACACTGACCTGCCTTCGGTTTCGCAAGGCAGGTCTGCCTATGCCCGAAACACTTTTGGTTCCGATGGTATATTTCCCGTGCGACTGGACCGGGAACCCGTTCGTCGAAACGGCGGTGCGGACGCTCGGCTTCCCGATGGTCGTCAAGGAGGCGTGCGGGTCCTTCGGCAAGCAGGTCTGGCTGGTGCGGGACGAGCGGGAACTCGTCGAGCGGCTCAACGCGTCCTCCCCCCGGACGATGCTTTTGCAAAGGTTCGTCGCGTCCTCCGCCGGGCGGGACGTGCGGCTGCAGGTGGTCGGCGGGGAGGTCGTCGCGTCGATGTACCGCTGGTCGGAAACGGATTTCCGCGCCAACCTTTCCAACGGCGGTTCCATGCGCCCGTATGCGCCGACGGAGGCGCAAAAGTCCCTCGCCGTGCGGGCGTGCGAATCGCTCGGTCTGGATTTCGGCGGGGTGGACCTGCTGTTCGGCGAAGGGGACGAGCCGTTGCTGTGCGAGGTCAATTCCAACGCCCATATCCGCAACCTTTACGATTGCACCGGCGTCGACGTCGCCGACGCCATTCTCGCGCATATTTTGCGTAGGTGCGCGACATGACCGGCTGGCTGTTCTATACGCCGGAGGGGGAGGCGCGCAACCGCGCGTTCATCGGGTTCTGGCGGGAGGAAGCCGCTAAGCGCGGCGTGACGATGGAACTTCGCCGGACCTGCGACCCGCTGCCGGACGAAAACCCGGATTTCGCGGTGGTCCGCGCGATGGACCCGCCCTTCAGCGCAAGATTGGAATCGCGGGGCATTCCGGTTTTCAATCCCGCCGCGGTCAGCGCCTGCTGTAACGACAAATGGAACACCTACCGCCTTGCCGATTCCCTCGGCGTGCCGTTCCCTAAGACCGTCTACGTCCCGGACCCGGCGGTTTTGCCGGATTTCCCGTATCCGTATGTGCTCAAATCCTGTGCCGGGCACGGCGGGACGCAAGTGTACCTCGTCCGGAACGACGGGGACGCAAAGGCGGCGTCGGAGGCGCTTTGCGGCGTGCCGTCCGTGGTGCAGGCGTTCGTTTCCGAACCGGGGAAGGACGTGCGGGTCTATATCCTCGGCGACCGTATCCTCGCGGCAATGCTCCGCGTTTCGGAAACGGATTTCCGGAGCAATTTCTGCCTCGGCGGGCGCGCGGTCCCGTATACGCTTTCCGCGCGGGAGAAGGACATGGTGCGGGCGTTTCAGCGCGCGCTGCCGTTCGGACTTGCGGGAATCGACTTCCTGTTCGACGGCGGAAAGACCGTGTTCAACGAGGCGGAGGACGTCGTCGGTTGTCGAATGTTATACACGCACACGGACGTCCGCCCGGTCGGGCTGTATCTGGATTGGATTTTGCGGCGGCTTTCCTGACGCGCGGAAATTTTGTTAAATTATTTTGATTTCTCTTGCTTTTTCGAAAAAATGTGTTAAAATAAATAGGATATAAGGCAGGGTCCGGAATGCGCGTTCCGGCGCTTGACGGACGCCTGACGGATAGAGGGGGAATGTCGGAATGAAGGAAGCGGATAAACTGTTGCAAAGCATTCTCCGCGCGGACGAAAAAGCGCGGGAGATGACCTCCTCCGCCCTGTCGGAAAAAACGGCGACCGCCGCCTCCCTGACGGAGGAGAAGGCGGCGCT
>CANQTR010000114.1 GCA_947626805.1 uncultured Clostridia bacterium | reverse complement strand
CAGATCGACGTCAAGTTCGTGCCGCTCTCTTGCCTCGCCGGCGAGGCAAGAGAGCACAAGTTCTACCAGTACACCTTCCTTGACGAGTACAGCCGTTTTCGCTATCTGGAAGCCTTTGAAGAACACAGCACCTATTCCTCTACCGTATTTCTACAACACGTTATCGAGAAGTTCCCCTATGCCATCGAATGTATCCAGACCGACAACGGCTCGGAGTTCACAAACAGGCTGAATCCCCAGAAAAGCCCCAAAAAGACGCTTTTTGAAAACACGCTTTCCAAGTTTGGCATTCGGCACAAACTAATCAAGCCTTTCACGCCGCGACATAACGGTAAAGTGGAGCGTTCTCACCGCAAGGACAATGAAGAGTTTTATGCTTCTCACAAGTTTTATTCCTTCGACGATTTCAAAAAGCAGTTAGCCGTCCGCCAACGTCAATACAACAATTTTCCCATGCGTCCGCTTAACTGGTTCTCTCCTAAATTTGTCCTCTTTTCTTTTCCTGACTTTGTAACACATCATTGACAAACCTACAAGAATACATTTCCCATTTTCAAGCCCCTCGTTATTTCTTGGCTCTGCAATAGAACCGGAAGTCGCAGGAATCGCAAACCTTCGGGTCATTGGCGCAATGGTGAAACGCTTTTTGCATGATTTTCCGAACCGTATCGTCGAATTCCGACATGGTTTCCTCGACCGCCGACTTCGTGTACGGGTAGGTAATCGTCGGCGTGCCGTCCTCCTCCGCCGTGTAATAGAGGTTCATTCGGCTGACTTTTTCCCGGTGCGCTCCTCGGCAAGGGGCGCATCGATGTGAAGCTGACGGCGGTACCGTTCGAGCATTTCGCGGTCCTTTGCCGCGTCCGGCTTTCGCCGGGACTTAAAATCCACGATTTCCACGGTGTCGCCTTTGCCGCGGATCAGGTCGACCTTGCCTTCGACGCTGTCGTCGGGTTTTACACCGCATCCCTCTATGAGATAAACCGCATATTGACAAATGTCAACGTTCGTGCTATTGTGCGGTTTTTTACGTTTCTTTGCAAATCAGAGCAGATTGCAATGGAAAATTGCGAACCGGAAAAATCGTAAAGGGGCTTGCTTTTCCGTACAAAATCGCGTATAATGTTCTTGACGTAATGCGACCGATGAAACTTCCGACGACGGTGATGAAACATGAACGACACAGCCTCCCGCGGCGGGGAAAAGGGCTCCTTTCTCCACAGCCTGAAGGCGTTACGACCCAAAAATTTCTTTTTCCTGTTTTGCGCCGGGTGCGTCAACGCGTTCGGCGTGACGGTCTTTCTGGCACCCGTGAACCTTTATGACAGCGGGATATCGGGGACGTCTATTCTGCTCTCGCAGGTCACGCCGGAAAGCCTGTCCCTGCCCGTTTTCCTGCTGCTTTTGAACACGCCGCTTTTCCTTTTCGGGCTGAAAAAGCAGGGGGCGGTCTTTACCGTCTATTCGCTTTTTGCGGTCGCCGTCTATTCGGCGGTTTCCTGGCTTATCACCGACGTTCTCCCGATTGACGTGAGCGTTGCTTCGCCGCTCGCCGGGCAGGATTTGCTGCTCTGCGCCTTGTTCGGCGGCGTGATTTCGGGCGTGGGGAGCGGACTGACGATACGTTACGGCGGGGCCATCGACGGAATCGAGGTCATGGCCGTGATTTTTGCCCGGCGGCTGAACGTCACGGTCGGTACGTTCGTGATGGTCTACAACGTGTTACTGTACGTCGTCTGCGGATTCGTCATGCAAAGTTGGATTCTGCCGTTGTACTCTATCGTGACCTATGCGGCGGGGCTGAAAACGATTGATTTCATCGTCGAGGGCTTCGACCGCTCCAAGGAAGTGATGATTGTCACCGATAAACCGCAGGAGGTCAGCCGTGCGCTGACGGAGGCGTTTGCCTGCGGCACGACAAAAATCGCCGCTGTCGGCGGGTATTCGAACGCCGAGAAAACCATCGTTTATTTCGTCGTGAACCGCTTTCAAATCTCGAAAATGCGGGATTTGGTCCTGGAGATAGACCCGAACGCCTTCGTAACAATTAGCGACGTCGCGGACGTCGTCAGGGGAAAGCGCAAAATATGACCGAATGGCGTACAATTTGCCGAAAAAGGGCTTGACTTGCGGGACGGACGGTGCTATACTGAACACAGGAACTGCAGCAGGCAGGGAAAACAGAAAGGAAGGATTACAAAATGGGAAAGTTTCTTATCAAGCAAACGAAAACCGGGTATACCTTCAGTCTGAAGGCCGGGAACGGGGAGGTCATCGCCACCGGCGGAGAGGTGTTCAGCACGCTCGCGAGTTGTAAGAGCAGCATCGAAAGCGTGATTCGCAACGCGCCGATTGCCAACGTAGAGGACCAGACCGTCGAGGGCTACGCGGAGGAAAAGCACCCGAAGTTCGAGCTCTACCAGGACAAGAAGGGCGAGTTCCGCTTCCGCCTGAAGGCCAAGAACGGGGAGCCCATCGCCGCGAGCGAGGGGTACGCCGCCAAGCCGAGTTGCAAAAACGGTATCGAAAGCGTCCGCAAGAACGTCGTGGACGCCGAAATCGTGGAGGAAACGGACGACTGACCGTTCGCGCGAAAATCCTCGCCGCAAGGCGGGGATTTTTTTGCGTCGAAACGGCGAAACGTTCCGTTGCGCTGGACTTGCTTTTGCGTCGCTTCCGGAACGGGCGGAAAAGGTGTATCATAAGGGCAGACAAGACAAAAAATGCGAAGAGGAGAAACCGAAATGGAAACCATCGGAAAAAACGTCAAACGGCTGCGCGGAGAGCGGAAATGGACGCAGGAGGAACTGGCGGAACGGCTGAACGTCAGCGCGCAGGCGATTTCAAAATGGGAAAACGGAAGCGGGTTGCCGGACATCTCGCAGGTCGTGCCGCTCGCGAATGTTTTCGGCGTAAGCACGGACGTGCTGTTTGGGTTGGAAGGGACGGACGAAAGTGAACGGGCGGCGGAAATGATTCGGGACGCCTACGCTTTGCAGGAATACGGCAAGTGCGACACATATTTCCGCTCTTACGACCGCCTGACGGCGGGGCTGAAGAAATATCCGAGCAACTGCGTTCTTTTGAACGCCTGCATGGAGTGCGGGCTTTCGCTGTCGCTTCCCGAAAACGGGGACCTGTACGACCCTGAGCGGGCGCCGGAAATTGCCGACGAAACGGTTCGGCAGGCAAGGCTGTTGCTCGTATCTGCAAAAGACCCGTCGGTCATTATGCGGGCGCATCAGGTGCTGCTGCTTCTGTACGCTTCGCGGGGGGATTATGGTCTTGCGTTCGCGGAGGCGCAGAAGTTCCCCGAACGAACGGATTTTACGAAGTTTTCCAATCTCGAAAGGGTCTACGCGGCGCAAGGGGACGCCACGCATGCGAGGGTCTGTCTGTGCAGTGAAATCGATTACGTCCTGCAATCGCTCGCGGACAGCGTGATTCGGCTGGGGAAGGCGTGTTATGGGTCGGGTCGATACGCGGAGGCGGTCGCGGTATATGAAACATTTCTAAAAATGCTGGACGCCGCTTTCCCGGACGGGGTACATCCGCCGTATCAGGATTTTGATTCGGGGGACTGCTTTCTTCTGCTCGCGCAAGCGTATCTGGCGGTCGGAGATACGACGCGCGCGATGGAGAGTGTGGAACGGGACATTTCGTATTATTTGCGGCTGATTGGGTGCTGTGCGGACGGCGCGGTCGAACGGACAGCGCTGGCGGATTCGCCGCTCGTTCGGGAAACGGTGGTCTGTTCGACGCTGTCCGCGGCAGTCATCGAAAAGAAGGTACGGGCGAAGCTGTCGTCCGGACCGCTCGAACCGCTCCGGCAGACGGCGCGATTCGGGGAGCTTCGCGCACGGATGGACGCGTTTTTCGGGAGCGGGGCGTAACGGCGGGCATGCTGTTTTCCGACGGTCAACCGAGGGCTTTTCGGTGCTTCGTGTGATTTTTCGAAAAAGGCGGAAAAGGGGTTGCAATCGGCGGGAAGATGTGCTATACTTAAGAAAAAGCCAACGGGAGGAAACGGAAATGCGGTATTTGCGGCGAAACGGGCAGACCATTCTGTCCGGGGTTTTGGAACTGCTCGTCGGTATCCTGCTGCTCGTCAATCCGGAGGGGCTGACGAACGCGATTTTCAAGGGAATCGGGGTCGTGCTGCTGCTTTGCGGCGCGTTTTGCGCGGTGCAGTATTTCCGCACGGAGCCGGCGCAAGCGGCGCTGGAGCAGAACCTGTTCAAGGGATTGCTGCTGTTGCTCGTCGGGTGCTGTCTGACGTTCAATACCGGCATTCTCGGGGCGCTCTTTGCGGAACTTGCGCAAGTGTACGGGCTGGTCATTCTGGTCGTGGGTATCATGAAGGTACAGCAGACGGTCGATTTGTTGCGGCTGAAGGTCCGGTACTGGTTCCTGTCCGTGTTCGGCGCGCTCGCGGCGCTCGTGTTCGCGGGACTGTTGCTGTTCTATCCGTTTGAAACGGCGGGGGCGCTTTGGCAGTTGGCGGCGATTTCGCTGATTGTCGAGGCTGTGCTGGATTTGGTGCTGTTGCTGTTTACCGGCGGCGGCAAGCGCGTGCGCGGCGACGTTTGGACGGACGACCCGCAATAACGCCGTTCTTGAAATTTTCGAATTGAAAAAACGCTGTCGGAACCGAAAATTGCTCCGACGGCGCTTTTTTGCGCGCGCAAAGGGGGGGGGACGCGTTTACAGCAGGTCGCGCAATGTGCAACCGCAAGCGGCGAGGTCGACGGTGCCGTCCGGCAGGAATCGCACGCCCTCCTCTTCGAGCAGGCGCCGCTGAACGCCCGCGCCGCCGAACGCGTATCCGGGCGCGACCGCACCCGCCTTGGTGACGACGCGGTGGCAGGGGATTTCTTCCGGGCAGGGATTCGCGTGCAGGGCGTAGCCGACCACCCGCGCCCAGCGCGGGTTTCCCGCCGCGGCGGCGACCAG
>CANQTR010000113.1 GCA_947626805.1 uncultured Clostridia bacterium | reverse complement strand
CCCTCCGCCGAGAACTTCCTGTTCCGCCGCGCGGACGCGGGCGAGCGCGGGTTCGACCTGCTGCTTTTGGACATCGAAATGACCGGCATGGACGGCGTGACGCTCGCAAAGACCCTCCGAAAAGGGAACGACAACGTGCAAATCGTCTTTATCACCGGCTACGCGGACTACATCGCCGAGGGCTACGAGGTCGAAGCGCTCCACTACCTGATGAAGCCGGTCAGGGCGGACAAATTCTTCTCCGTCCTCGACCGGGCGGCGGAAAAGCGGACGAAGGACGAAAAACTGCTGCATTTCACGCTCGGCGGCGAAACGGTGCGCCTGCCGGTGTACCGCATTCGCTACGCGGAAGTGTCCGGCAACTACGTCACCCTGCACGCCGAGGAAACGCTGACCGTCAAAATGACCCTCGGCGAACTGGAAAAGCAGCTCGACGACCGGTTCTTCCGGGCGGGTCGCTCCCTGCTCGTCAACCTGACGCAAATCGGACGGGTGTCCCGGACGGAATTGCGCCTGCTCGACGGGACCGTCCTGCCCCTGCCGCGGGGCGCGTACGAGAGCGTCAACCGCGCCATCATCGAGCGGACCTGAAACGCGAAGGAGAGAGACACATGGGACTGTTTTCCAAAGCCGTCGACAAACGAATCGCCGCCTATCAGCGGGAACTCATCGAAACGCACTACCGGGAAGTGGACAATATGTACCGGCAGGTGCGGGGGTGGCGGCACGACTACCGCAACCATATCCAGACCATGAAAGCCTACGCCGCCGTCGGGGATATGGACGCAATCCGGCGCTACCTCGACCTGCTCGACAAGGACCTGACCACCGTCGACACGGTCCTGAAAACCGGCAACCCCGTCGCGGACGCGATACTCAACTCGAAAATCTCCCTCGCGAAAGCGAAGGACATTCGCGTCGTCGCGGACGTGCAGGTCCCGTACCGGCTCAAATTCTCGGAAATCGACCTGTGCTGTATCCTCGGCAACCTGTTCGACAACGCGATTGAGGCGAGCGTGCGCCTGCCCGAAGAGCAGCGGGTCATTCGGGTCTACATCGACCTTCGCGGCAGTCAACTCTACATCTCCTTCACCAATTTCACGGCGGGAAAGAAACTGCAAAAGGTCGACGGGCGGTTCCGAAGCACCAAAGGCGATGGACACGGGTTCGGGCTGGTTCGTATCGACGCAATCGTCGAACGGCTGGGCGGGTACCTCAGCCGCAACAGCGAGGACGGGGCGTACACGACGGAAATCCTGCTTCCGCAATCGTGAAACGGGCGTAAAAATGCAATTCGTCCCCGAAAAACGACGATTCGTCCCCGAAATCGTCCGGGGACGTTTTTCCGTGGTAGAATGGACGGCAGAAAGGACGGTGATTTCGCATGGCGAAACCCAAAACCGAAAAACCGAAGTACGGCGTCTGCTCGAACGTCGCCTTCATGCTCCGGCTCGCGTGGACGAACGGCGAAAAGAAGGTCCCGCTGCTGACCGTCGCGGTCGCGCTTTTGGCGGTCGCGTCGAACCTGGTCGGGCTGTATCTGTCCCCCGTTATCCTCTCGGCGGTGGAAAAGCACGTCCCGTTCGGGGAACTGCTGTTGACCATCGCGGGGTTCGTGCTCGCGTCCATGACGGTGTCGTCGCTGTCGTCCTACGTCGGGTCGAACGTGATGTACGGCAGGATAACGGTGCGAATGTTAATTGTCAACCGAATCAACCGAAAGTCGGCAAACACCTCCTACCCCAATCTGGGTGAAGAACGTTTCCGGAACCTGCTGAGTAAAGGTCTTGAAAGCACGAGCAACAACAGCAGCGCGACCGAAGCGGTCTGGGGAACGCTCGGCAACGTGTTGACCAACCTGCTCGGATTTGCGTTCTACGTCGGACTGCTTTCGACGGTCCAGCCGGTCCTGCTCGTCGTCATCATCGCGACCAGCGCCGTGAACTACTTCGTCGGAAGGTATGTGTACGCGTACGGTTACCGCCACCGCGAGGAAGAATCCGAAATCTACAAACGAATCAACTACTATTTCGATATTTCAAAGAATACGGGGTACGGCAAAGAAATCCGCATCTTCGGGCTTCGCCCGTGGCTGACCGAACTGCGGGATAAGTCGATGCGCGCGCTGAGCGCGTTCCGGCGGAAATGCCAGAACGTCTACCTCTGGGCGAACATCACCGACCTGCTGACCGCGTTCCTGCGAAACGGCGTCGCCTACGCGTACCTGATTTCGCTGGTCCTGCGGGAAGGTTTGGACGTTTCGGCGTTCCTGCTGTACTTCTCCGCCGTGGGCGGGTTTTCCGGCTGGGTATCCGGCATTTTAGGCGGGCTGAACACCCTGCACAAGCAGTCGCTGGACCTCTCCACCGCCCGGGAATTTTTGGATTACGACGAACCGTTCCGCTTTTCCGGCGGCGACCCGCTGCCGGACGGTCCCTCCCATGAGTTGCGGCTGGAAAACGTTTCCTTCCGCTATCCCGGCGCGGAAAAGGACGCGCTGTCTCACGTCGATTTGACCCTCCGCCCCGGCGAAAAGATCGCCGTCGTCGGGCTGAACGGCGCGGGGAAAACCACGCTGATTCGCCTGCTGTGCGGCTTTCTCGACCCGACCGAGGGGCGGGTGCTGCTGGACGGGAAGGACGTGCGGGATTTCAACCGTGCGGAATACTACACGCTGTTTTCCGCCGTGTTCCAGAATTTCTCCCTGCTCGCCGCGACCGTCGAAACCAACGTCGCCCAGACGGAGGACGATATCGACGAGGAACGGGTGAAGGACTGCCTGGAAAAGGCGGGGCTGACCGGGAAGGTGGAAAGCCTGCCGAACGGGCGCAAAACGCGCCTGAACCGGGAAGTCTACGAGGACGCGGTCCTGCTTTCCGGCGGCGAAACGCAGCGGCTGATGCTCGCGCGGGCGCTCTACAAGGACGCGCCGTTCCTCTTCCTCGACGAACCGACGGCGGCGCTCGACCCCATCGCGGAAGCCGACCTGTACCAACGGTACAACGAGATGTCACGCGGGAAATCCTCCGTCTACATCTCCCACCGGCTCGCGTCCACCCGTTTCTGCGACCGCATCCTGATGATGGCGGACGCGCACATCTGCGAGGAAGGGACGCACGAGGAACTGCTTCGCCGGAACGGCAAGTACGCCGCCCTGTTCGAAGTGCAGAGCAAATACTACAAGGAAGGGGGAACCGAAGATGAAGCGGAAACGCGATAAAAAGACCGTCCCTTTGGGAAAGGCGCTGCGGCTTTCGTTCCGCGTTTTGCGGCTCTGGTACAAGCGGTATCCGGGCATGATCCTGTCCCGCGCCGCCACGACCGTCTGGTGGGCGCTGACCCCGTACGTCGGCATCTACCTTTCCGCCCTCGTCGTCGACGAATTGGCGGGCGCACGGGACCCGGACCGTCTGAAAACGCTGGTGCTGCTCACGCTGTTCGCCGCCGCGGCGGTCTCGCTCGGCTCGGCGCTGCTCGGGCGGTGGCGGAGCATACAGAACGGCGCATCGTACTGGGCGATGCAAAGTATGCTCAACGACAAATTTCTGGAAATGGACTATGTGGATACGGAAAGCACCGAGACTGCCACCCTGTTTACAAACATTTGCAACCATATGAACAGCAGCAACTGGGGACTCTCTCGTGCGCTCGACGCCATGGAATCCATGCTCTCGGCGGTCCTGCTGTTCTTCGGCGGGGTCTCCCTGACGGTCTCCCTGTTCGTCAGCCGCGTTCCGGACGGCGCGGGCGCGTACAAGGCGCTCGACCACCCGCTGACGGCGCTGTTCGTCATCGCCGCCCTGCTCGCGCTCACCTGCCTGTCTCCCATGCTGGGCAACCGGGCGGGGCGCTACTGGGCGGAACACGCGAACGACCACCAATTCGGCAACCGTTTGTTCGGCTTTTTCTTCAGCCTCAGCTATAACTATGGAATCGCGGAGGACGTCCGCATCTACCGGCAGTGGGATTTCTGCGAAAAGTACGGCACGGCGAAAGACGGCGTCTTTGCCTCCAAAGGCGTCTTCGCGAAACTGGCGCGGGGACCGATGGGCGCGTATTCCGCCGCGTCCGCCGCCGTTTCGGTGGCGTTCACCGGGGCGGTGTACCTGTTCGTCTGCCTGAAAGCGTGGGCGGGGGCGTTCGGGCTGGGCGCGGTCACGCAATACGTCGCGTCCGTGTCGCGCATGGCGCAATCGGTCGGCAAACTGGTCGGCGCGCTCGGCGATTTGCGGAACAACGCCCCGTTTTTGGAACTGAACTTCGCCTTCCTCGACATTCCGAACAAGATGTACCAAGGCAGCCTGACCGTCGAAAAGCGGCGGGACCGCAAGTACGAGGTGGAATTCCGCGACGTGTCCTTCCGCTACCCCGGCAGCGAAACGTACGCCTTGCGGCACGTCAGTATCAAATTCGAAATCGGCAAGCGGCTCGCCGTCGTCGGGCAGAACGGCAGCGGAAAGACCACGTTCATCAAGCTGCTCTGCCGGCTCTACGACCCGACCGAAGGGGTGATTCTGCTCAACGGCATCGACATCCGCAAGTACAACTACGCGGAATATATGCAGATTTTCTCCATCGTGTTTCAGGATTTCAAGCTCTTTGCGATGAAATTGGGCGAAAACGTCGCCGTGAAGTCCGCCTACGACGCGGAGCGGGTGAAGGACTGCCTGGAAAAGGCGGGGTTCGGCGAGCGGCTCGCGGAACTTCCGGACGGGCTGGAAACCTACCTATATAAAACACTCAGCGAGAAGGGCGTGGATATTTCCGGCGGGGAGGCGCAAAAAATCGCCATCGCCCGCGCGCTCTGCAAGGATTCGCCGTTCATCGTTCTCGACGAGCCGACCGCCGCGCTCGACCCGCTCGCCGAGGCGGAGATTTACGCGAAATTCAACGACATCGCCGGCGACAAGACCGCCATTTACATCAGTCACCGCCTGTCCTCCTGCAAGTTTTGCGACGAGATACTCGTTTTCGACGAGGGACGCGTCGTCCAGCAGGGCACCCACGCCGCGCTCGAA
>CANQTR010000112.1 GCA_947626805.1 uncultured Clostridia bacterium | reverse complement strand
CCGCCGACGCTCTCGTGGGCGTTGTTGTTGAGCAGGACGTGGACCAGATTCTTCGGTTTCACGCTCCCGATGACCGCGAGCGCGCCCATGTGCATCAGCAACGCCCCGTCCCCGTCGAGACACCAGAACCGCTTCTCCGGTTTCTGCAAAGCCGCGCCGAGCGCAATCGACGAACTGTGCCCCATCGACCCGACGGTCAGAAAGTCCCGCCCGTGCCCGACGCCCGCCGCCTCGCGCAATTCAAACAGTTCGCGGGACGCCTTCCCGGTCGTACACACGACCGCGTCCTCCCCGCTGACGGCGAGCAGGCGGCGAATCGCCTCCTCCCGCGTCAGGGAATAGCCGTTGCGGTAGACCCTGCGCCCGTCGTAGGTCAGCGCGCCCTTGCGCACCACGAACGCGACCTGCTTGCCCGCCGCGAGTTTCTCCCGAAAACCGTCCATGACCTGCCGCACCTGCTCCGCGGTCGTTTCCTTCCCGACGACGAAACAGGAAACGTCCAGCGTTTCGAGCAGGCGGACCGTCACTTCCCCCTGAAACCGGTGTTGCGGCTCGTCCGGCACGCCCGGCTCCCCCCGCCAACCGACGACGAACACGCACGGAACGGCATAGACCGCCCCGTTGAGCAGGGAGGCGAGCGGGTTGACCGCGTTCCCCTCTCCGCTGTTCTGGAGATAGACCAACGGGACCTTGCCGGTCGCGAAGTGGTATCCGGCGGCAAGCGCGACACAGTTCCCCTCGTTCGCCGCGATTAGGTGCCGTCGGGAATCCTCCCCATAGGCATCCAGCAGGTAATCGCAAAGCGGGCGAAGCAGGGAATCCGGTACGCCGGTATAGAATCCCGCTCCCACGATCTGTAGGAAATCGGTGACTTGCATGGTATTTCCTCCCCGTCAGAGTTCGTCGATGAGGGTGATGATGTCCTTGATTGGCAGAAGCCGGTCGTCGACCTCTTTGGCGCGGTGATAGCGCAAAATGTCCTCCGCCGTGCGCTGCATGGCGGGGAAAGCGCTCCGCGTGAGCTGGTTTGCGTAGATGACGATGTTGACTCCGTGCGCCGCTAATTCCTCCTCCGTGACGCTGTTGAACGAGGACGGCACGACGACGATGGGGGTGTGCGCGTCCGTTTCGCGGAAGCGGTCGCAAAATTCGAGGATTTCCGCCGGGTCCTTCCGACGGCTGTGAATCATGATGCCGTCCGCCCCCGCGCCGACGAACGCCGCCGCGCGCGTCAGCGCGTCCTCCATGCCCTTTTCGAGGATAAGGCTCTCGATACGGGCGATAATCATGAAGTCCTCGGTCAGCTGCGCGTGCTTGCCCGCCGCGATTTTGGCGCAAAAATCCTCGATGGGCGCCTGCTCCTGTTCGACCTCCGTGCCGAACAGGCTGTTCTTTTTCAGCCCCACCTTGTCCTCGATGATGACCGCGCTGACCCCCATTCGCTCCAGCGTGCGGACGTTGTAGACGAAATGTTCGGGCAGACCGCCGGTGTCGCCGTCGAGAATGATCGGCTTGGTCGTGACCTCCATGATGTCGTCAATCGTCCGCAAACGGGAGGACATATCCACCAGCTCGATGTCCGGTTTCCCCTTCGCCGTCGAATCGCAAAGCGAACTCAGCCACATCGCGTCGAACTGGTCCAGACGACCGTTATGCTCGACGACGGTCTTTTCGGCAATCAGCCCGGTCAGCCCGCTGTGCGCCTCGATGGCCTTGACGACCGGGCAAATGCGAATCAGTTGACGAAGGCGCTTGCGGCGGTACTCCGGCATGGCGAGTTTTTCCTTCAGTTGGGTATCCACCGCGCGGACCGCCTCGGTGCGGGTGTACGGGATATCCAGTATCTGCCCCCCGTAGGCGGAAAGCAGGGATTCGACGCTCGCGCGGATGCCCGCCATCGGACCGGTCAGCCAGTTGTCGCCGTGAATCACATAATCCGGGCGCAAAGTCGGGATGACGTCACCGTACAGCATATCGTTCTGCACGACGACCTCCTCCACCCCGTCGATTGCGCCGTACAGCCGCACGCGCTCCGCAAGCGACCGGGTCGGGAAGCGGTTGAAACGAATCAGCGCCTCGTCCGAAAGCGCCCCGACGACGACCTTGCCGTAGCGGTGGGCTTGCTCGACGATGTTCAAATGGCCTTCGTGGATAACGTCCGTGCAGAAACAGGCGTAAACGGTTTTCACGGGAATTCCTCCTCTCCGAACGTTTCCGCGCTCAGCGGAATTTTTCGATGATTTCGCGGACGAGAAAGTCCGCCGTTTCGTCGATACGGTCGAACGGGACGCGTTTGGGCAGGTCCGCGCCGAACGCGGTCCGGCATTTTTCGAGCAGTTCGTCGGTGTAGGTCAGCGTCCCGTCCTCAATCTGCTCGATACCGTCGAGGTAGATGGATTCGCGGTTCTTCCGCCGCATTTCCGCGCGCGAGAACGGCGTTTCCGGTACTTCCGCGCGGATATGCGCCTCCCGCCCGTCGAGCAGGACCGGGTACCCGCCGATTTCGCCGAACGCGCCGGGGATATGCAGTTTGCGCGCCTCCCGCCCGCGCGCGACGTCCAGACAGGCGCGCAAAATTTCGTAATCGCTCGACGCGTTCATCATGTTCCGTTTCGCGTCAACCGGCATGGGAATGGCGCAACGGGAAAACAGTTCGCTCTGCCGAACCGGCAGGACCTCCCCGCGGTAACGCAATTCCAGCAAAAGCGTCTGCCCCTCCGACTGCCCCTCCTTGCTGATACAGACGTCGTGAAAATGCGAGGCGGCGAAGGTCACGTCGATGTTGTACGGGTCGGGGATGCCGAGCAGTTCCCCGGCGGCGAGCTTGAACCGGTAGACGAGGTGGTTGAGGTTGCCGCTGCCGAAATCCGGGTACGGAAGCCCCGCGGACTTCAGCCACGGAAGAATCGCGTCGGAATAGGACGTATTGACGACGAGCGCGTCCGAACCCGCCGATTCGCACGCCCGCATGAGGTTGCGAAC
This sequence comes from uncultured Clostridia bacterium, assembly GCA_947626805.1. Lineage (GTDB taxonomy): Bacteria > Bacillota > Clostridia > Oscillospirales > CAG-382 > Coliplasma. The sequence continues at coordinate 2,230 of CANQTR010000112.1, read as the reverse complement.
GTACTTGACCGAAAGCGGCGCCCAGATTCCGTAGGCGCGGACGTTCTTCCACGAAATACTGCCGTACTTCAGCCCGGCGTAGGCGCGGCTGCTGTTGACGATGAAATCCGGTTCCCACGACGAAAGCACCGCCGCGACGGACGGAACGTCATTCAAATCGACCGTGTCGAAAATGCGGACCGGGGCGCGGTAACGCCCGCGAATGGACGTCGCGACCCGCAAAATGTTCACGTCGGACGCCAATTTTTCCGGGTTCCGCCCGGCGACGGCGAGTTCGACGCCCTCGTCCGCGTCCGAAAGCAGATAGTCGAGCAGGTAGTGCCCGACGCTCCCCAGCCCGACGATGAGGATACGCGCCTTGCGGGTCTTGAGGTTCTCCCGCAAGGAATTGAGTTTTCGTTCCAACGGCGTCATATGGATTCCTCCCTTTTTTGCGGAATTCTGTCGAAATCCGAAACGGTGTTGCAGTTGATCCAGTCGGCAAACGGAAGGACGCGGTAGGTTTCCCGGTCCGTCCCGCCGAAATACCGTTCGACAAGGGTCAGATTCGTCCCCTGCCAATCGCGTTCGGGCATCTCCCGCACGAGCGCGCGCAAGAGGTCCGGGTCGGCGAACTTCCAGACCTGCCCGGAATTGCGTATCTCCGTGAAGGGCTCGTCGATGCGCAAAGCGCCGTGACCGGTGTCGAACCGGTAATGCACGCGCCCGCGCAAATCGAAATAGAAAACGACGGACCGGTCCGCGAGAATGGGTTCGCGGGTATAGGTCAGCACGTCCGACGGGGCTTCGCACACGGCGGAAAAGGATGGGGAATCGAGATACAGGTCGCCCTCGGCAAAGACCAGCTCGTCGAACGGCGCCTCGCACGCCGCCCGCAAGCCGCAATACAGGCTCCAGCCGGACCCGTACCGCGCGTAGGACAGGTTGTTCACCAGCGTCAGGCGGTCCGCAAGGTCGGGAAACTCCCGCCGGACGGTCTCCTCCAATTCCGCAAAGCGGTATCCGCCGACGAGGAGATACCGGTCGAACGACACCGGCTGCCGCAACAAACGGGACAGCAGGCAGGTCGAAAAATCCCCCCGGCGGTACAGGCACTTGACGCATTCCCGCCCGACCGAGCGCGAAAACCGCGTCGCCATGCCCGCGACGGTCACGACGAGCGCCCGCGTCATTTCGTCAACTCCCGCACGCACGCCTCAATCCCCTGTTCGAGCGGGACGGACGGCGCCCAGCCGGTGCGCGAGCGGATTTTTTCGGTGTTCAGCACCCGCCGCTCCGGGTCGGACGCCCGATACCCGTTGAACGTGATTTTCGGGTCCGCCACGCCGAGCTTGTCGGCGCACAGCCGCACGAGGTCGAGGATGGAAATCTCCTCCTCCGTCGCGACGTTGTAGACGCTCCCGTCGAGGGCGGACGGCGTGCGAATCAGGGCGAGCACCGCCGAGCAGCTGTCCGCGTTGTAGAGGAAGGTCCGGCGGTTCTTCCGGCTGTTTTCCAGCAGTTCCACGCCCCCGGTGTCGCGCAATTGCCGCAAGATATGCGGAATGATGTGTTTCGGATAGAGCTCGCTCTTGCTGTAAACGTTCGCGAACCGAATCGAGCAGCCTTTGATTTGCCCCTCGTCCACCGCGTCGCGCAAAAAGAACTCGGTCAGCAGTTTCCCGGTCGCGTAACTGGTCCGCTGACTGTGCTCGGCGTTCGCGAGGCGGATATAATCGCTCTCCTTCACCCCGCCTTCCGCCCAGGACGCCATGGAGTAGACCTCCGAGGTCGAGCAGTTGATATAGGTGTCCGCGCCGACCGCAATTGCCTGGTCGAGGAACTGTTTCATGCCGACGACGTTGGTCTGAAAGGTGCGGTTGACGTGGTAAAAGTGTTCCGTATGCACCACGGCGGCGCAATTGACGTAGACGATCCGGTCGACGCGCGGCGCCTCCGCAAGCACCTCCCGCCGGACGGTTTCCATCTGCTCCGGGTCGTTGAGGTCGAACGGGTGAAAGACGAACAGCGGGTTCTCCCGCAAATCCTCGACCGACGCGAAGGAGGACGCAAAAAAGTTGTCGAATCCGATGACCTTCGTCCCCGCCCCGACCGCCTGCCGGGCGAGTTCGCTGCCGGTCATGCCGGTCACGCCGCTGACGACGTAGAGTTCCTTCATATGCCTTTTTCCAGCCTTTCTCGGTAAAAATCGTCCGTCTGCCCGCGGAACGTCCTCTGCTCCGCGGCGACG
>CANQTR010000111.1 GCA_947626805.1 uncultured Clostridia bacterium | reverse complement strand
GGGACCTCGTGGGTCATCGTCGAGCAGGACGAACCCGCCGACGGGCAGACCGCCCTCGATTCCGCCCGTCAGTCCGCGGAATATGTGCGGAAGTTGCTGTAAAAAACAGAGCCGACCGAATGATAACGCCGCATAAGGCAGTTATTTATGGCTGGAGAGAGCGGATTGCGGCATCGTTGGATATGTCATAAAACGGAATAGAATGATAAATCGGGATTTGAAGCCGTTAAAAACCTGGGCTGTTACTACTCGTTATAGAGTGGGAGTGATTGCGAAAGCCCGAAAAATTCAGTAACCATGCGGGTTTTCGGATTTCCAAACTGCCTTTTGATAACAGCCGTGGGCGGCGGCATCATTCCTGCTGTCCGGTGGTTTACGGGTTATCAGAATATTTTCTGATGGCTTGCGGCTGAAAATCCATATTAAAAAGCCCTTAGCTGTGGAGTTCACGGCTAAGGGCTTTTTGGCGTTTTGATGCAGTTTATAAAGGAATTTCAGAGCGAAATAAGATGCGATTATGGATTTCTTTCATCCATTGATGCGCAGCCTCGGCATCTCCTGCTTCAACAGCACGGCAAAGACTGTTTTCATCCCATTTAATATCCCGCCCCCAAAAAGCGGAAACAAGTGCATATAAGTATGGAAACACATCTCTTTCTTCTTTCGTAAAAGGTCTTTCCTTGTGATACCCCTTTAGAAATGCGGATAAGAGAATGCCTTCTTGTTTTCCGGCAATTTCCTTTGGGTAATCCATAAGCCTTGCCTCAAAAATCGCCTGCATAACAGCATCGTAATAGAGAATGTTATCCCCGCAACGATTGAAATCAAAAACTCCAATTCTTCCGTCAGCAGTTTGATACAAGTTACAGTTGCTGATATCCCCCTGAACAGCGTATCTCGGCTTATTCTCAAATATACGAACCTTTTGAAAAACGTGAGCATACTCTCGCACAATGCTTTCATAAAGAGCTTCGTCCAGTGACAATAAAAAGTCTTTTTGCGCTTCAAAATCCCGAAAACTAAAAAGGTCATTCCTTCTTAGAGGATCAAACAGAACATCGTTTTGGACGTGAAAATCCGCTTTCTCCGCAATATTGTGCATCTGAGCAAGCAAGCTGCCGGTTTTTTCGGCAATCTCCTCATCGACTATCTGTAACTCTCCGTAGGCAAAGGTTTCCACAGTAACAATTACGTCATATCCGTTAATGCGATACCACTTTGCATACTGTCCATTGGTCATATAGGTAGTCGGAGTTTCTACATGTTGATTCGCCAATAGATTCGCAAATTGACTTTGTTTATTGATGATGTCTAAGGTCACATCATCCTCATTTTTGAATCGAACTACGAACGACTGCCCATTCTCCAAATCCGCCTTAATGATTAGCCGTACTTCTTTTGATTCCGGATTGTCTTTCTCATAATGATAGCGTTGCAACTCTGTGAAATCAATGATTCCTGAAAAAATGCCGAAATCTTTGAGAATGGACGAAATATCAGTATTTGTAATTGTAAACATAGAAATCTTCTCACTTCGGCTTATTCAGCTTTTAATTGATCTTTGAACTGCTCGACCAAAGTATCGCTTAATTCTTTGGGCGGAACGCTTGCCCGAATTTCGGTAGCAAATATAACAGAAGCGTGCAGAGAGATGCCGGCGTTATTTTCTTGATTCTGTCAAGCAACCGTAAAACTGCCCTCCTATTACCGCATGGGGAACGAAATACCTGACAAACAGCTCGGTGATTTGCGAGGTGGTATTATTTGCCACCCGAAAAACGTGTCACCGTCTTTTTTACGGTTGCGTTCCGGCATCTTTTTCCCGCTTTTTCCGGCGGAGGGACGCGGCGAGCGCCGAAAAGAGTACCAAAAGCCCGCACAGGAGCAGGCAGATATAGAACGATATCCCCCGCGAGAGCAGTTCGACGCAAGTCGTGTCGGGAATCAGGCGGTCGAAACCGTCGAGGAACAGTCCGTCCGACACGCCGACCGCACCCGGTATCGGCACAGCGTTCGAGCCGAGTACGACGAACCCTTGCGTGACCAGCACCTCCCGCGCGAGCGCCGCGTTCCCGCCGGTCGCGAGGAAAACGCACAGCGTCACGCCGATGTTGCAGAAACGCTGTAACAGGTTCAGCAGGAACACGCGGAACACGACCGATTTTCCCTTGCGGAACGCGCCGACGCAAGCCCGGTACTCCTCCGCCATGCGGTGCAGGGATTCCCGTTTGGTTTCCACGTTGCGGACCAAATGCAGTTTATGCAACAGGTTAAGCCCGAATCCGGCGATTCGAAGAATGATTTTCTCCTTCAAAATCAGCAGCAGAAGTCCGACGACGAACAGGGTCTGAATCAGCGCGCCGAGCAGAATGAGGATTCGTCCGGGCAGGGAAAACGAAAAGAACGCGCTCGGGCAGAACAGAAAGCACAGCGCCCCGACGACGAGCAGGGAGACCGTGTAGAGCATGATGTTGAGCAACAGGGTCATGGTCGTGATGGCGCCGGGGACCTTATCCCGCAACATCAGCACCGCGCTCGCCGGCTGACCGCCGGTCGCCGACGGGGTGATGGCGGAAAAGTAGATGTCGGCGGCGGAATAGACCGTGTTGCGCCAAAGCGAACGCCTATGCCCGAGGAACGTGCACAAATGCCGCAAGCTGAGCGCCTCGAACAGGATAAACCCGACCATGCACAGGAACGCGCAAGCAATCCAGAACGGAGAGGCGCCGCGGAGCAGTTCCGCCATGCGTTCCGGGGAGAAATCGTCGGAACTGCAGATGACCGTGTAGAGCGTCAGCCCGGCGAGCAAAAGAAAAATCAGAAACCAAAGCACCCGGCGGGAGCGTTTCCGCTTGCCGCGCGGGGCTTGCGACGGATTTTCTTGCCGCATCGTCTGCACTTCCTTTCCGTTTTTAGGGGGGGGACTTTTAACGCCGTCGGGACGCGGAACGGTTCCGGCGGAACAGGCGCTCCAGCGCGGGGTAAATGCGCCCGGCGTTCAGGACGCGGGCGAGGAACATGCCCGCTTCCGTGACGGCGACGCCGCCGAGCACGTCCAGAAAGACGTGCTGTTTGACGAGCAGGGTCGAGAGGAACACCGCGAACGCGCCGAGCAGGAAGGTCACGCGCCAAAAGACCGGGTGGCGAAGTTTGCGGCACCGGAAGGACGCGCGCAAGACCAACCAGCTTTCCATGCAGTGAATGGACGGGAACAGGTTATCCGGCGGGTCGAGCGCGTAGACGAGTTCGGTCAGCCGGTCGAACAGCGAATGCGCCTCGAACCCGTCCGGGCGGGTCGCCATGTACGTCGGGAGAAACAGGAAAAAGAGCAGGCAGAGCACTTTTCCGAGCAGTTCGCCGGAAAACAGTTCGTAGCAGAGCGCTTTTTCCTCCCGCGCGATGAACAGGAACCCGACGACCCAGAGCAGGTACGCGCCGATATAGAAAACGATTGCCCAGCTTTCGAACGGAATGAGGTCGTCGATTGGCAGGGACAGGTCGTAATGTTTCCAGCCGGAGGTGAAGACGCGGTTGCCGGAGTAGACCAGAAGATTGAACAGCACGCTGCAAACAATCGGCAAAACGCCGTACAGCGGCAGAAAACGCAAGAGATGTTTCTCTTCCATGGAGAAGGCGGTCCCTTCTTTCCTTGTCAAAACAGAACGTCAAATGCAGTATAGCAGATTTCCCCCGGTTTGTCAAGACGGGGGGCGGCGCGCAAGCCAAAAAAACGGGAGCGCGGCGGCTCCCGTTTGTTCTTTGAAAATCATTTCATGGGGGCGTCGTTGATCCATTTCACGATGCCGCCGACCAGCGCCTCGTCCTCCGGGTTGACCGGGGTCTCAAGCTGTCCGCCCGGAAAGACCGGGTCGGGGTAGGAAACGACTACAGACGACGCGTCCGACGATTCCACTGGGGGGGGGGGTACTTTCCGGCTCTACCGCGCTTTCTCCCGGCAGGTCAATCACATAACTCGCCGACGAGCCGTCGAACGAAACGCTCTCCGCCCCTTCGGACGGGGACGGCAGGGACGGCGACGCCTGCTCGCTCCCGCAAGAAACGAGCAGGCAGGCGGCAAATGCGAAAACCAAAAGCAACGCCGACGCTTTCCGAAACATGATTCCCCAACGACTCCTTTCAAAACCGCCCTCCCGCGCGGGCAGGGCGTCCTTCCCGCGTCATTCGTTCAGCAGGAAGTATTCGATACCGTCCGCGACGGCGCGGGCGAAGGCATTCTGCCACGCGTCGTTCTGCAGGTTTTGCGCGTCCGCCGGGTTGGTCGCGTAGCCGGATTCGATGAGGACGGAAGGCATATCCGGGTACTTATTCACCGCGAACGCCTCCTCCCAGTCCCACGCGATTTGACGCTGGGCGGTTTGCGGGAACGCCGCCGCGAGCCCCCGCGCGAGCGCGTCCGAAAGCGACGCGGACGGTTCGGCGTAAGGGGTGTCCGTACAGCGGTAAAGTTCGAACCCGGACAGGGCGGACGATTGGGTGTTCGCGTTGACGTGTATCGAAACGAACAGCGACGCGGGGACTTCCGCCCCGGCGGACAGCAGGTTCGCGCAATAGGACCGCTCGTAGATGTTGAACAGGTTGTCCTCCGCCATGCCCTCGCGGAACGTGCGGACGGTTTCCGCCTGCATTTCCGGGGTGCGGTGGCTGTATTGACCGACCAGCCGCTTGAGGTAGCCGTCGAGATCGTAGGAGAGGGACGCGGCGAGGGAATTGAGTTCGGCGACGGTCGGGAACTGCTGTCCGTCGTGGGTCTGCAGGACGGTCACGCCGTCCGCCTCCAGAGCGGCGCGGACCTTACCGACCAGCACCGGCGTGACGTCCTTTTCGCACAGCGCGCTGTCCGGGAAGGAACAGCCGACGTCGCCGAACCCGTGCCCGGGGTCCAGAACGACGGTTTTTCCGCGCAAAGCCTCCCGCAGCGTCATGACGTCCGGCTCGGACAGACTGCTTTCGCCGAGCAGCGGGTTTTCCGTCGGGGGACGCCAAACCAATTCGGAGGGGGTTATGCCCGCGTCCTCCGACGAGGATTCGGAGAAGCGGCATTGGGCGAGCAGCAGCGCCGCGACGCACAGCAGACCGAGTACGAGCGCGAATTTTCCGGGGTGTTTCATATAAGGGGACTTCCTTCCTGCCGGCGCGCGCCGGTCGTTTTTACGGGTCCAGTGTAGCACCCCGCCGTGCAGGAAGTCAGCAGGAAGTTGTCAAAAAGTTGTAAAAAGCCCGAACGTCGGCGAAAAACCGTCGTTCGGGCGAAAA
>CANQTR010000110.1 GCA_947626805.1 uncultured Clostridia bacterium | reverse complement strand
GCAGGAAACCGCCTTCGCAGACATAGGGGTGGTCGAGCTGTTTCATGTTCGGTCGTTCCTTTCGGGCGCGTCCGGCGTGCGGACGGCGCCGTAGGCTTGTTTCGTTTGTATTGCATTGTATGAAAACGGGGGACGACGTATGATAGAAAAACTACGGGAAATCCAAAAAAGGTACGACGAGGTCGCGTCACAGCTCGCGGATGCGGGGGTCGTGTCGGACATGGAGCGCTATAAGGCGCTCGCGAAGGAATACAAGGAACTTTCCCCGCTCGTGGAGAAGTACGCGGACTACCGCAAGGCGGAAAGCGACCTACAGGAGGCGGAGGAACTGCTCGGCGAAAGCGACGCGGAATTGCGGACGCTCGCGGAGGAACAGGCGGCGGACGCGCGGGCGCGCATGGCGGCTTTGCAGGACGAACTGAAACTGCTCTTGCTCCCGAAGGACCCGGACGACGACAAGGACGTCGTCGTGGAGATTCGCGCCGGCGCCGGCGGGGAGGAGGCGGCGCTGTTCGCCGCCGTGCTGTACCGCATGTACAGTATGTACGCGGACGCGCACCGGTTCGGGTTCGAATTGGCGTATTGCAACGAAACGGAACTCGGCGGGATGAAGGAAGTGTCCTTCCTGATGAAGGGGGAGGGCGTTTATGCCCGCATGAAGTACGAAAGCGGGGTGCATCGCGTCCAGCGGGTGCCGGAAACGGAGTCGCAGGGGCGTATCCAGACCTCGACGGCGACGGTGGCGGTACTGCCGGAATCCGAGGAAAGCTCCTACGAACTGCAGATGGAGGACCTCGAAATCACGACGCACAAAAGCTCCGGCGCGGGCGGACAGCACGTCAACAAGACCGAATCCGCCATTCGCGTCCTGCACAAGCCGACGGGAATCGTCGTGGATTGTCAGAACGAGCGAAGTCAGGTGCAGAACAAGGCGAAGGCAATCGAAATCCTCAAGGCGAGGCTTTCGGCGATGGAGAAACAGAAGGCGGAGGAAGCGCAATCGACGACCCGCCGCAGTCAAATCGGCACCGGCGACCGCTCCGAGCGGATTCGGACGTACAATTACCCGCAAGGGCGCGTGACCGACCACCGTATCGGGCTTTCGCTGTACGACCTTCCGTCCTTCCTCAACGGGAATCTCGACGCTATGATTGACGCCCTCGCGACCGCCGACCGCGCCGCGAAACTGGGAAAGAGCGAGTAGACGCGAAACGGTTCGCCCGTTCGGGGCTTTTCCCCCGAAACGCCGTGTTTTTAGACCGAACCGATTCGAATACCGGACGAAAGCGTTGTGCCCGGAAACGGGAAACAACGCTTTTTTCGATGATTTTGCATTTTGTCAAACACCGCGCGCCAAAAAAATCTGTCGAAAACGTTGAAATTTTCGCGGAACCGTGGTATAATAGATAGACAAAAATTCTATCTTGGGAGTAAACCTTTGGAAGAATTGATAAAACTTGACGCGTATCCGCTCAAGGGATTGGTGCGACGGCTGCTACAGGACAAGACCACAAAGCAAAATATACGATTTGCGTCAGACTGCTACGCAAACCATCGCGGCGATTCGCAAATGACGGAGGACGCACTTCCGGGCATGGGCATACAGCCGAGAGCGTATAAGGTCGCGTCTGAGCGGGCGGAGCGCACCCGTAAACGCGCCGAAGTGTTCACGCCCGCGTGGATTGTCAACCGCATGAACAACCAATGCGACGCGGAATGGTTCGGGCGGCAGGACGTGTTTAATCGGCAGAACAACCAAAGTTGGGAACCGGTCAGAAAGCCGATTGCCTTCCCGAAAGGGAAAAACTGGAAACAGTACGTCGATTCCCGACGGTTGGAACTTGCGTGCGGGGAAGCCCCCTATATTGTTTCGCGGTATGACGCGGCGACCGGGGAAAGCATTCCGATTGAAAACCGCATAGGCATTCTCGACCGCAAACTGCGAATCGTAAACGAAAATGCCGCCGATGAAGCGGAATGGTTCAAGTGGGCGTTCCGCGCCTTTCAGAGTGTTTACGGCTATGAATACCAGGGCGACAATTTGCTCATTGCCCGTATCAATCTGCTGTACACATTGGCGGAGTATGTCGAGGCAAAATGGAACCGACGGGCAACGCAAAAGGAACTGAAGAAGTTCCTGAACGTGATTTGCTGGAATTTTTGGCAGATGGACGGCGTGGAGGATGTCCCGCCATATGGCAATCCGAACGGCGACGCGGCACAATTGCTTTTGTTCGCGGAGGAGGCGTCAACTGCCGACGTCGGGGCGGGGTTCTGTAAAATCCATGACTGGAGAGCGAGGATTTCCAGGTCCTTTAAAAGCCTGAAAGACGACGGAAAGGGCATGAAATTTGACTTTGTGATTGGAAATCCGCCGTATCAGGATACGACGCTCGGAGAGAACGCCACCTACGCCCCGCCCATATACCATCTGTTCATGGAGTCGGCATACGCCGTTTCCGAGCGGGCTGCACTGATTCATCCCGCGAGATTCTTGTTCGACGCGGGCAGTACGCCGAAAAACTGGAATCGGAAAATGCTTTCCGACGCGCATTTCCGGATTCTGCTTTATGAACCGGACAGCAGTAAGCTGTTTTCGAATACGGATATCAAGGGCGGCGTCGCGATAAGCTACCGGGACGCCGTTATGGATTACGGTGCGATTGAAACCTTTCTCCCGTATGGGGAGATGCGTTCCGTCCTTGCGAAAATCCGCAAGCACCCGCTGTTTGAAAGTATGCGGGAGCTTGTCGTCACCCGAACGGCTTATCACCTGACGGAGCAAATGCACCGGGAACATCCGGAGGCAATCGGGCTGCTGAGCGAAGGGCACGCTTACGATATGGCTACGAATATTTTTGAAAGACTTCCCCAAATTTTTTCCGACGAAAAGCCGGACGACGCGTTTGCCTACATCAAAATATTGGGGCGGGAAAAGAACAAGCGAACGTTCAAATTCATCAGAAAGGATTATGTAAATACCGTTTGCAATCTGTTTTCCTATAAAGTTCTGATGCCGAAAGCCCTCGGGAGCGGCGCGTTCGGGGAAACGCTGCCGGAGTTGATTATCGGATTCCCCGCCGTCGGTTCGACGGAAACCTTTATCAGTATCGGCAGTTTCTGCTCGGAAAGCGAGGCGGAAAACGCACGCAAGTACATAAAAACAAAGTTTTGCCGCGCGTTACTGGATATCCTGAAAACAACGCAGGATATAACCCCGGAAAAATGGAAATATGTTCCCATCCAGAAGTTTACCGCCGACAGCGATATCGATTGGAGTCGGTCGGTTTCGCAAATCGACCGGCAGCTCTATGCAAAATACGGCTTGACGAAGGCGGAAATTGACTTTATCGAAACCCATGTGAAGAAGATGGCGTAGCGGGGCTAAAGATTGAAACCGAAGGAGAATCATTGTATGGACCAGCTGAGTGCATATCTGTTGCATACATACCCGAATCATTATTTCGCCGGCAAAGACGATTGCAATTTGGTTATATGGGGCACGAGAGGGATCACGCGGCACACGCCTAAATTATGCACGCTTTTGCTCGGCTTCGAATACCCGCCCTATCAAATGGACGAAAACGCGATGGAATCCCTGTTAAGCACCCGGCTTTCCGACGATTTGACCTGTTCGAAACTGTATGCATACGGGAAAAGCATATCGGAACAATTGGGTCTGCCTTTTTGCTGATTGTCTATCCTTCCATGCGAAAGGAATTCAACGGCAGGTGGGAAGCGTCCCGAACCGTGTATGACGAAGAAAACGTGTGTTTTTATTATCGGGTCGCGGGGCAACCGCAAAAAGGCGCGGTTCCGGGCAGCGAACTTCGTCAAGTTTTATACCGCAATTTGGGGCAGGAATACCGGGATACCGGCACGAGCAAGGACAAAAACAAACAAATCGCGGATTATTTTCATCTGTGGAGCCGGGATTGCCTTTCGAAAAACATTGCGAAATTTGATATCGACGGCTTTTTGGCGGACGGTTCCGGAAATAAAAAGGTCCTCGTCGAAATCAAACGGTCACATCAATCCCCCTACATTCCGGAATGGTATCCGAAATACGATAAACCCGATTATCTGCTTCAATTTGCCCTCGCGTCGGCAATCGGGGCGAAACTTTGGATTCTTCACCATGAACTCGGAACGGAAAATGCATTGAAAAATGTATCCTTTTTTGAGGTGGCGGACGTTTTCGAGAACGAAGAGAACACCTTTTTACACTTTTCCCGAAGGATACACAAACTTCCGCTTACCGGCGAAGTCTCTTTGGACACCTGTATCAACGACTTTTTCTCGGAAACGGCGGAGAGCCGAAACGGAATCGAATGCCCCCTTTGCGGAAGTCCGGTTCGAAATGGTCAGTACGGATTTTATTGCAGTAATAAGAACGATTGCCAGATGAAGATTGGAAAAGTGTACGGGGATTGTTTGTCCGAGGAGGAAATACGAAGATTGGTACGGGGAGCGTGTATACTGCATTGCAATTCGAATGCGAACCGGAACGATTCCGTTTCCCCCATGCTTGTCCGTCGTTCCTTCCGTTCATCGAATTCGCAGCAAACAACGAATGGAGTTTTCTGGAAGGTTCAATGAATGGATTTCTCGTTTGGGGAAACCTAAAGCAAACCAAAAAGCGCGGACGGGGCGTATCGCCTCTCCGCGCTTTCTTTGTAGTCTAAATAAACCCCCGGTTCTACCGGGGGAGAAATAAAACGCTTTAGTAAAAATAAGATGGGCGAGCTGAAAGCAAGCCCAAGCAATTGAAAAAGATTAAACCTCCGAGTAGAATGGTAATGGTTTGGCGACCGCATTACCAAAGGACAAGGAGGTATAATCAGTGAAGAAAGATATAAGGAATGAAATCAAAAGCACGGCGCACTCAAAGTATCGATGTCAGTACCACATTGTTTTCGCTCCGAAATACAGGAGGAAAGAAATATATGGGAAATTGCGAAAAGATATCGGCGAGATACTAAGAAAGTTGTGCGAGCAAAAAGGTGCGGAGATTATCGAAGCAGAAGCCTGTCCCGACCACATACACATGCTGGTCAGTGTGCCACCGTATATCAGTATAGCACAATTCATGGGATATCTCAAGGGGAAAAGCAGCCTGATGATCTTCGACCGACACGCCAATTTGAAATACAAGTACGGGAGCAGGAATTTCTGGTGCAGAGGATATTTCGTTGATACGGTAGGACAAAACCGCAAAATGATTGCGGAGTACATCCGAAATCAGTTGGAAGAAGATTACGCGCAAGATCAGGCAAGTATCAAGGAGTACAC
>CANQTR010000109.1 GCA_947626805.1 uncultured Clostridia bacterium | reverse complement strand
AATTTCGACCCGAACTTCGACAACACCCGCACCGAGCCGCAAGTCCTGCCGTCCCGGTTCCCGAACCTGCTGGTCAACGGGTCGGTCGGCATTGCGGTCGGCATGGCGACGAATATCCCGCCGCACAACATGCGGGAGGTTTGCGACGCCTGCACCTACCTGATAGACCACCCGGATTGCACGATTCCCGAACTCATGCAGTACATCAAGGGGCCGGATTTCCCGACCTACGGCACGATTTACGGCACGGCGGGCATTTACGAAACGTATATGACCGGGCAGGGGCATATCAAAGTCCGCGCGAAGGCGCATTTCGAGGAGAAAAAGGGCCGCACGGCAATCATCGTGACCGAACTGCCCTATCAGGTCAACCGTTCCATGCTGCTCGAAAAGATGGTCGAACTGGTCAAGACCAAAAAAATTGAGGGAATCAGCGATATCCGCAACGAATCCGGCCGAAAGGGCATGCGAATCGTCATCGAGGTCAAAAAGGACGCAAATCCGCAAATCGTCTTGAATCTGCTGTATAAGTACACCCAAATGGAGGACACTTGCGGGGTCAATATGCTCGCGCTGGTCAACGGCGAGCCGCGGGTGCTCAACCTCAAGGAAATCCTTTCCCATTACGTCAGGCACCGCGAAAGCGTCATCGTCCGCCGGACGAAGTTCGATTTGGCGAAGGCGGAGCGGGAGGCCCATATCTTCGAGGGCTATCAAATCATCATCGACAACATCGACGAAGCCATTCGCATTATCCGCGCCTCCCAAAACGTCGCGGACGCGCGGCAGAACCTGATGAACCGGTTCGGTCTGTCGGATTTGCAGGCGCAAGCGGTCGTGGAAATGCCGCTCGGACGGTTGAGCGGGATGGAGCGGCAGAAGATTCTCGACCGGTTGAACGCGCTGTACGCGCTCATCAAGGACTTGCGGGAAATTCTCGCGGACGAGAGCCGGGTCACTGCCATCATCAAGTCGGACCTTTCGGAGATTTCCGAGAAGTACGGCGACGACCGGCGGACGGAAATCGTCGAGGTCGAGAACGAAATCCTCATCGAGGACCTGATTGAAAAGCAGGATTGCGTCGTGACGGTCACCAACGACGGGTACATCAAGCGCCTGCCCGCGGACACCTACGCGGCTCAGCGCCGCGGCGGCAAGGGCGTGACGGCGATGGGCACGAAGGAAGAGGACTATGTGCGGAGCGTGTTCGTCGCGTATAGCCATGACACCCTGTTGCTGTTCTCCAACCAGGGGCGCATGTATGTCAAGAAATGCTACGAGATCCCCGAGGCGGGGCGCACCGCGAAGGGGACGAACCTCATCAACCTGCTTCAACTCTCCGAGGGCGAGCAAATCACGGCGGGAATTTCCATTCGCGCCTTCAACGAAGGGGAATACCTGGTCTTTTTGACCCGCAACGGTATCGTCAAGCGGGTGGAACTGACCGAGTACCGCTCCCGCCGTCAGAGCGGGTTGTTCGCGATTCGTTTGGACGAGGGCGACGCGCTTTTGACCGTCCTCAAGACCGGCGGGAACGACCAACTGCTTTGCGCGACCCGCATGGGCGCGAGCATTCGATTTGACGAGGGCGACGCCCGCTGTATGGGTCGTCAGGCGCGGGGCGTCGGCGCGATTTCGTTGCGGGACGGGGATTACCTCGTGGGCGCGTGCGTCATTCCGAACGGGGTCAACGACCCCGCGTACCGGGTGTTGACGGTCACGGAAGGCGGGTACGCCAAGCGGACCGATTGCGCGGAATTCCCGGTGCAGCGCCGGTACGGGAGCGGCGTGCGGTGCCACGCGGTCAGCGAAAAGACCGGACTGCTTGCGGGCGTCGCGCTCGTGCAGGAAACGGACGACCTGATGATGATTACCGACGGCGGTACCATCGTGCGAACGGCGGTCGGCGAGGTCCCGGTGTACGGCAGGAGCGCCGGCGGGGTCATCGCCATGCGGCTGAGCGAAGGCGCGAAGCTGGTAAGTTTCGACGTGACGGCGCCCGTCGCGGAAACGGCGGCGGACGCGACCGGGGAAACGCCCGACGGGTCGGACGGCGAACCGGGCGAAACTTCCACGGAAACGGAGGCATAACCGAAAATGGCATCGGAGAAGGAGCGCGCGCGGGAGGAATACCTGCGCGTTCGGGAGCAGGCGCTGAAAGCGGACCGGAAGGAACGCCTGGCGAAAGTCTGGATGGATACGCACTACCTGCTTTGCGGGGGCGCAATCATTGCCGCGGTGATTTTGCTGGCGTCCAAATGGTCGGATTTGTCCGGCGGGGACCGGTGGCTGTGGATTGCCGTCAGCGTCGCGGCGGTCGGCGTGTTTATCGCGCTCGGCAGTATCCCGACCCGCAAGATGCTCCGGCACAAAAAGGAACTCCACGACCTCCAGCAAAAACTGGATGACTTGGAGTCCAGATTCCATTTATAATGCGATTCCGCAATTCCGGCGCTCCGGCGGGCGGGAAACGCCCGTCGAACGGAGAACTCGGGATTGCCGGTCAGTCCGCGCCGTTTGCGAGAAAGCGAATGGCGCGGGCGTAACTTTCAAAGCCCAGCCCCTGAAACGTCGCCTTGCAGCAGGGCGTGATGAAGTTGACCTTGCGGTAGTCCTCCCGCGCTTGCGTGTCCGTCAGGTGGACCTCTACGGTCGGGATCCCGACGGCGAGCAGGGCGTCATGAATGGCGACGCTGGTGTGGGTATAGGCGGCGGGGTTGAAGACGATCCCGTCAAAAACGCCGTAAGCCTGTTGAATTTTGTCGACCAGGTCCCCTTCGTGGTTGGATTGGTAGCACTCGCAGGCGACGCCTGCCTCCGCGCAGGCTTTTTTCACGAACGCGAGCAGTTCCGCGTAACTTTTTTTGCCGTAGATATCCGGCTCGCGAAGTCCCAAAAGGTTGATGTTCGGTCCGTTGAGAATCAGCAGTTTCATGAGGTGCTTCCTTTCTACCGCAATTGGATTTTCCGCTTTTCCGGGTCGGGGGCGGGGCGGTACAGGCAGATTTTCCGCCCGATGACCTGCACCGGTTCGCAGGAAAGCGCGCCGCACAGCGCGTCGCACACGTCGCGCGGCGGTACGGGGCAGGTTTCGAGCACGGAGAGCTTGATGAGTTCGTGCGCGTCGAGCGCGGCGGAGAGGGTCTTGATGAGCGGTTCCGTCACGCCGTTTTTGCCGATTTGCGTGACCGGCGCTTTTTCCGCCGCGAGGGAGCGGAGGAATGCCCGTTGCTTGGAGGAAATCATTGGTCGGTTCCTTTCTTTTTGTCGGATTTCTTGCGGGCGCGGGGGTGAACGGCGAATCCGTCGAGCCCGGCGCGTTCCATTGCGCCGAACAGACGGTCCTTCAGCCCCGGGTCCCGTTTTTCCGCTTCCGCGAGGAAGCGTTTGGTAGCTTCGCGAACGGTTTCGCCGTCCGAGGGACAGTATTTCGGGGACGGGCGGATACCGGCGGCGTTGACGAACCCTTTCAGGTCGTTCTCCCGGACGTACAGCAGGGGGCGAATCATCGTGATTCCCACGCGGTCGAGTTCCGTCACGGGGGAAAAGCAACCGATTCTCCCTTCGTGGAACAGGTTCATCAGCAGGGTCTCGACCGCGTCGTCGAAATGGTGTCCGAGCGCGACGGCGCGGCACCCCGCTTGCTTTGCGGTGCTGTACAGGATCCCCCGGCGAAGATTGGCGCACAGGGAGCAGGGATTCTTCTCCTTGCGCACGTCGAACACCACCGTGTAGATGTCCGTCGGGACCTTCAGCAGGGGCAGTTCCAGCTCGTCGCAAACGGATTGAATCGTTTCGTCGGTTTCTCCGGGGAATCCCATGTGCAGGTGTATCGGCAACAGTTCGAACGGCAGCGGATAGAACTTCCGCAACCCCGCGAGGGCGACGAGCAGGGCAAGGCTGTCCTTGCCGCCGGACACCCCGACCGCAATGCGGTCGTTCGCGCGGACCATTCCGTAATCGTCCACCGCGCGGCGGACCTGGGAGAGCAGGTTCTGGTAGGAGCGGACGCGCAGGTTCATGGCGTTTCCTTTCCCGCGGCCGCGTGGGCGCACACATCCCGCAGGACGCAAACCTCGCAACGCGGACGTCGCGCGACGCACACGTCCCGCCCGTACTGCACCAGCCGGTGGCAGAAATCGCTCTGCTTTTCCTTCGGGACAAGCCCGTCGAGCTGACGTTCCACTTTGTGCGGGTCGGTCGAATCCGCAAAGCCGAGCAGGTTGCTGATACGGATACAGTGGGTATCCGCGACGATACCGCCGAGCCCGAACACGTCCCCGCGAATCAGGTTCGCCACCTTCCGCCCGACTCCGGCGAGCGAAAGCAGGTCGTCCATCTCTGACGGGACCTTCCCGCCGTAGACTTCGGTCAGCCGGACGGACATGAGGTGCAGGTTTTTCGCCTTGCTGTGATAGAGCCCGCAGGTGCGGATAAGGGCCTCGATTTCTTCGATACCGCCTTCCGCCATGGACGGCGCGTCCGGGAAGCGCGCGAACAGCGGACCGGAAACGAGGTTGACGCGCGCGTCGGTGCATTGGGCGGACAGGATTGCCATGACCAGCAGGCGGAACGGGTCCTCCCCGGAATCGAGCGCGCAATGCGCGTCCGGATAATAGTTTTCCAGCCGGCGGACGACCTCCGCCATCTCCTCCCGGCTACGCATCGAAGATAAAATCCACGTCCCCCGACAGGAGGGAGAGGATTCCTCGGTAGATGATGTCCGCCCGGTCCTCGAAGTTGGCGCAGAGCTTGTCCGCGAGCGGTTTGTCGCTCAGGAACACCGAGGTTTCGAGCAGGGTCTTCCGATTGTCCGCAATCGTGCAGGTCACGGTCCAGCCGGAGCCGGTCTCCGCAATCCTGCTGGACTGACGCACGCCGCTTCGCTTGAACGCGAGGACGCGCAGGGCGTGCCGGAGCGCGCGGTCCTTGTCGTCGGACGGCAGGTCCTGCTCGTAGGTTTCCAGCACGGAATGCCCTTGCGGGGTGATCCGGTAGAGCGGTTCGCCCTCCGGGGTGCGGGAATCGGAAATCAACTGCCCCTGTTCGAGCAGTTCGCTGAACGCGGGGGCGAAGTCGAAGTAGTTGACCAGCCCGTCCTGCAGGACCATGTCGTTGACGGTGGTGAATTCGACGGGTTCGTCGATGTTGTCGAGGATGTAGAGGATGAAAATTTTCGCTTGCGTGCGGATCTCTTTCTCGTCGAGCGCCAAAGCGGCATTCCTCCGTTTCTTTTTCTGCATTTTCTCTATTATACTCCTTTTTGTTCTTTTTTTCAATATGATTCGTACAAAACTTTTGCTTGCATTCCGCGAAATACCCTGCTATAATGAATACAATGACGGCGCGCAGGCGCAGAAACAGGAGGACCTGTCATGGTTCTGAACTATCCGGGAGGACTGTTCCTTCCCCCGCGGGCGGACGAGCGGACGCTT
>CANQTR010000108.1 GCA_947626805.1 uncultured Clostridia bacterium | reverse complement strand
GGACCTCGTCGAGATGCTCCGCACCGCGGCAAAGGAGGCATTATGAACGCAATCGAACTCAAGGACCTTTCCAAATCCTACCCGGACTTCACGCTCGACCGGCTGACCCTGACCCTGCCGAGCGGCTGCATTATGGGACTGATTGGCGAAAACGGCGCCGGAAAAAGCACGACCATGCGGCTGTTGCTCGGCGTTCTTCGGCGGGACGGCGGGAGCATTCGCCTGCTCGGACGAGAACTGCAGGAGAACGACCGCCTGCTGCTGGAGGACGTCGGCGTCGTGCCGGACGAAATCGGACTGCCGCACAGCATGACGGCGACGCAAATCGGGAAAATCATGCGAAACACCTACCGCAATTGGGACGATAGCGTCTATTCCGCGCTGCTGGCGCGCCTGTCCGTCCCGGAAAAGAAACCGTTCAAAACCTTTTCGCTCGGGATGCAGAAAAAACTCGGCATCGCCGTCGCGCTCAGCCACCACCCGAAACTGTTGCTCCTCGACGAGGCGACCTCCGGGCTAGACCCGGTCGTCCGGGACGAACTGCTCGACCTGTTCATGGAGTTCACGCGGGACGAGACCCACGCCATCCTGATTTCCTCGCACATCGTCAGCGACCTGGAGAAGATTTGCGACTACGTCGCCTTCCTGCACAAGGGAACCCTGATGCTGTGCGAAGAAAAGGACCGGCTCCGG
Organism: uncultured Clostridia bacterium; assembly: GCA_947626805.1. Classification (GTDB taxonomy): domain Bacteria; phylum Bacillota; class Clostridia; order Oscillospirales; family CAG-382; genus Coliplasma. Next base: position 4,773 of record CANQTR010000108.1, on the reverse strand, counting down.
GAGCAGTACGCCGTCGTCCGCATCTCCGCCGAGCAGTTCGCGTCCCTCCCGCCGGCGGCTGTCGTCGGGCGAAAGGAAGGCCCTTACGGGGTAGAAGCCATCGTGCGGAAGGACGCCGTTCCCGCCGGTCTGCCGTCCGGTCCGGTCGACATCGAGCAGTTGTTCATCTTTATGGTCAAGGAGGCGAAATAACATGAAGGGTCTGCTGTTGAAAGACGCGTACACGTTCGCAAAGCAGGGACGGTACCTATTTTTCATCGAACTGCTGTTTTTGGGGATTTACCTGTTCGCGGGCGGGTCCTACGCGATTGCGCTCAATCCGTTCTTCATCTTTTCGGTCATCCTGCCGCTGTCGATGACCACTTGGCTCAACACCACGGATGAAATCGAGCGCTGGCCCCGCTACGCCTGTTCGCTCCCGTGCACCCGCAAGCAAATCGTGACCGCCCGGTACCTGACCTCCGGGTGCGCCGCCGTACTGTTCGCGGGAATCGCGGCCGCCGCCCATGCAATTCGTTCGGCGGTCGCCGGCGGATTCTCCCCGCGGGAGAGCGCGGAGGTGTTCCTGTTCCTGTTTTGCGCCGGCATGGTCGCGCCCCTGCTGTCCCTGCCGCTGCTGTACCGTTTCGGCTCGGAAAAGGCGCGGGTGTTCTTGCTGGTCATCTTCGCGGTGCTGTTCGGGATACTTATCGGCACGTTGAGCATCGCCGAGCGGAGCGCCATTCCAAATTCCGTCGTAAAAATCGCCGCGCTGCCCGCCGTCCTTCTGCTGTGGGTCGGTTCCTGGGCGTTATCCGTCCGTATCTACCGCAAGCGCGAACTGTAATACGGGTTTTCTCTCTCCCCCGCCGCCACGCGCGGCGGCTTTTTTTCGCCGTTTCCGCACACATTTCGACAGAGACCCCCATATGCTGACAGTGGACAGAAAAAAACAGGCTCTGTCAAATCCAACAGGAAAAAGGAGCATCTCCCGTTTTGGAAAAATTCGACCAGGAAACGCTGGAGGCCGTCATGCCGGAGGGAAACGGTCTTTTCCCGGAAAAGATTTCGCTCGCCATGTCGTATGTGCCGAATCAGCCGTTCCAGAACCTCTATGATGAACCCACCGCGCTCTCCCGCGGGACCCTTTTCAAATCGCTGGACTTTCCGTTTGTGGGGGCGAAAAGAAGATGAACAAGAACGACAACCGGACCGCGCTGCTTCGTAACATTCAGGAAGCCTGCTTCACGCTGCACGAACTGGTCCTTTACCTCGACACGCATCCGAACAACCGCAAAGCGTTCGCGATGTACCAAACCTATCGCAAAAGATGCAACGAACTGACCGCGCAATACGAATCGACCTACGGCCCGCTGACCGCGAACGGCGTCACCGGCGACCGCTGGACGTGGGGCAGCGGTCTGTGGCCGTGGCAACAGCAGGAAGGAGGCAACTGCCATGTGGACGTATGACAGGAAACTGCAGTATCCGGTCAACATCAAGAACCCGAACCCGGCGCTTGCCAAACTGATTATCACTCAGTTCGGCGGACCGGACGGAGAATTGGGCGCCGCCATGCGGTACCTTTCCCAGCGGTATTCCATGCCGAACCAGCAGGTGATTGGCACGCTGACCGACATCGGCACCGAGGAACTCGCGCACATGGAAATGGTCAGCGCCATCGTCTACCAGTTGACCCGCAACCTCTCGCCGGAAGAATGGCAGAAGGCAGGTTTCGACGCCTATTTCGTCGACCACACCGCCGGGCTGTACCCGGTATCCGCCGCCGGCGTCCCCTACGACGCCTACACGTTCCAGTCCAAGGGCGACGCCATCACCGACCTGTCCGAGGACATGGGCGCGGAGCAGAAAGCCCGCACGACCTACGACAATATCCTTCGGTTCTGTGACGACGCGGACGTCCGCGACCCGATTCGGTTCCTTCGCCAGCGCGAAATCGTGCATTTCCAGCGTTTCGGCGAATGTATGCGATTGATTCAGGACGACCTGGATTACAAGAACTTCTACGCGTACAACCCCGAATTCGACTGCCGGTGACCCCGGTTGCCGTTTCGCGGGCGACGCGACGCCTTTGCTAAAATTTGGGATTGCGCTTTTGAAAGGCGACGGCAGGGCGAAAAATGCCCTGCCGTTGTCTTGCTGTTTGGAGAAAAAGGGGACGCATGGGTACGGTTTCGGGGCTTCGCCCCGATTCAAGGAACTTTTTGAAAAAAGTTCCTTGAAAATCCTCAAAAACTTTTCGATTTGGGGTTTAAAGTGAGGGGGTCAGCTTGTTTGCCTCGACACTGCATGGTGCAAAGGAGGTTTTTTCACGCGCAAAGGCAGGGCGAAAAAGCCCTGCCTTTGTTTTTTGCTATCGGGATAGTCGTTCCCGTATCCGCCGCCGAACGGAACCGTTTCACGCCCGCTCTTCCGTATCCGGCACCCAAACGTCCGCTTCCGACGGGTCCGGCGGTTCGTACCGCGACGCAAATTTTGCGAGCAGATTTTCGTCGACCGGATACGCGTCGCATTCCCCGCGCGCCACGTCGCGGTTGCGCGTTTCGATACGCGCGCGCCACGTCGCGTCGTCGACCTCCAGCGCGTGCAGTTCGAACGGAATCCCGCGCGCGGCGTAAAACCCGCGAATCGCCGTCCGTTTTTCCTTTTGCCACGGACCCCAGTCCAGCACGACGTCCACCCCGGCGCGGACCAGTTCCAAGGACTTTTCGAGCAGGAACTTCTCCGTTCGCGCCGCATACAGGTCGTGCCGTTCGCCGGCGTACGGACCGAACAGCGCGAGCATCACCGCGTCGACCGAAAGCGTCACCGCACGCCCTTCGCGGCAGAGCCGCGCCGCATAGGTACTTTTCCCACAGCATAACCTACCGCAAAGCAGAATCACCTTTGCCATCAATCTCTTCCTCCGTTCCCGTCGCGGCGCATGAAAAACGCCGCCTGTTCCGCATGAGCAAGCGACGCTTTTCTTCCCGCCGCACCTGCTTACACACATGCGGCTAAGGGCAAAAATGCAATTGTTCGTTCAATTCAAGCCCTGAAATCCTACGCTTGCCACTCGATTGAGCGCCAAGGGCGACCGACCGTCGCCGTCGTTTTAAAAAACGAATCGGTCGCACCGGTCACGTCCTTATCATGCGCCGTTTCCGCACGCCCCATGCCCGGAAAAATGCGGAAAAATCAGCGACCGCCCGCGCGCGTCTTTCGCGTCGCCTTTTTTGCGGTTCCGGGCGTTTTTTTGCGAACCGTTTTCGCAAAAGCCGCCCCGTTTCCCGGACCGATTTTGCCTTTTTGCAAACCGCGCCTTGAAAGCCAAAAGAACGACCGTTCGGCCGTCCTTTTGGCTTTTGGGGGTCTTTGGGGGGATTTATACATCACAGTCAAAGGGGGGGAAGACTGCAATGCGCCCAAATCAGGGAAAACGGTGTTTCCCTTTATGCTCTATTATACGCTTTACTCTTTAGTTTGCCTGAAAATACGGACGTTTTTCGTTGACTTTTTAACATTTTTTTGAACTTTTCGGGTTTTTGTACCCGTTTTCGAATTTACGCGTTCGCCCAGCTTTGTTCGAGCAAAGCCTTTGCTTTGGCGATGTCCGCGATTTGCTGGTCGCCGGAAATTTCGCGCTCGATGACGAACGGACCGGTATAGCCGAGTTCCTTGAGTTTTTTGACGATTCCCGGCACGTTCGCGCGCCCCTCTCCGAGCGGAACTTCCCGTCCGAGTTCGTTGCCGCAAGTGGGGTACAGCCCGTCCTTGAAGTGGGTGTTGCGGACGTACTTCCCGAAAACCTCCAGCGCGTCGACCGTATTCGCCTTGCCGTAGAGAATCAGGTTCGCCGTGTCGAGGTTGATACCGAGGTTGCCGGTGCCGACCGCCTCGATAAAACGAAGCATGGTCACCGGGGTCTCCTGACCGGTTTCGAACAGGAACCATTTGCCTTTTTCGCGGTACGCGAGCGCGATACGGCGAATCGCGTCGAGCACGGGCAGGTATTCCGGACTGCACGGATTCTCCGGCAGGAACCCCGCGTGGGTGATGATATCCGTCACGCCCAGCCAATCGGCGAAGTCCGCCGCGCGTATCAACTGCTGTACCCGCATCTCGCGGTATTCCGGCGGCACGATGCCGAGGGTTTGCGGTCCCTCCGTGAAGTTCCAGACGCTCGGTCCGGTCCAGCCCGCCCAGAGCGCGGTGATTTCGATGCCGAATTCGTCCGCCGCGTCCCGCGCCGCTTTCGCTTTTTCCGGCGTGAACATATTTTCCACGTCCCAGACGGAAAGTTGACAGCAGTTCAGCCCGAGTTCCCGAAATTTGGCGAAGGATTGCCGAATGTCCGTCGCCGTGCCGTAGCCGAGCAGTGCTCCGATTTTGCTCATATTGGTTTACCCTTTCTGCTTTGGATTTTTTACAGGTTATCGTACAGGAACCGCGTCGCTTCCCGCGTCCATTCCGAACAGGGGTGCGCGCTCCCGTAGGGAATCGGCTGTGTCACCTGGTCGCCGAGGCACAGCCCGTGTCCGCCGTGGGGCCAGACGTGCAGTTCGAACGGCGTGCCGTATTGCGACAGCGCTTGCGCGAATTGCAGAGCGCCGACGACCGGCACCGCGTCGTCCTCCGCCGTCGCCCAAAGGAACGCGGGCGGAGTCTCCGCGTCCACGCGGGTTTGCGGGCTGAACGCCTCCCGACGGGATTCCGACGGCAGTTCGCCGAAGAAGCCGCGGACGCTCCCCTCGTGGCAGGGCGGCAGGAATCGAATGACCGGGTAGCAGAGCA
>CANQTR010000107.1 GCA_947626805.1 uncultured Clostridia bacterium | reverse complement strand
TTGTATTCAAAGCGGTTCTTGCGCTTGTTTTTCGGGACTTCCGTCGGATAGTCGCCGTTGAAACAGGCGGTGCAGTAGTTCTTGCCGTCGTCCCCGCCGAGCCGCATGGCGTTTTCGATGCTCAGGTATCCGAGCGAGTCCGCGCCGATGATTTTGGCGATTTCTTCGACGGTGTGGTGGTTGGCGATGAGCATTCGGCGGGAATCGATGTCCGTGCCGTAGTAGCAGGGGTTCTTGAACGCGGGGGACGCGATTCGCATATGCACTTCCGCCGCCCCGGCGTCCCGCACCAGCCCGACCGTCCGCGCGCAGGTCGTCCCACGCACGATGGAGTCGTCGATGAGCACCACCCGCTTGCCCTTCAGCACGCTGGAAATGGGGCTGAGCTTGATGCGGACCTTGTCCTCGCGGGATTTCTGTCCCGGGGAAATGAACGTCCGCCCGATGTACTTGTTCTTGATTAGCCCCATTTCATAGGGGATACCGGACGCCTTTGCGTAGCCGATGGCGGCGTCCGTCCCGGAATCCGGGACGCCGACGACCACGTCCGCCTCGACCGGGTGCTCCTGTGCGAGGAACGCCCCGGCGCGTATCCGCGCTTCATGGACGCAGCAGCCGTCGATGACCGAATCCGGGCGGGCGAAGTAGATGTACTCGAACACGCACAGGCGCGGGTCCGCTTTCCCGCAATGGTCCTCGATGGAAACCGGCCCGTCCGACGTGAACACGACAATCTCGCCCGGACGAATGTCCCGCACGAACGTCGCGCCGACCGCGGCGAGCGCGCAGCTTTCCGACGCGACGATGTACGCCCCGTCGTCCCGCGTCCCGTAGCACAGCGGGCGAATGCCGTGCGGGTCGCGGCAGGCGATGAGTTTCGACGGGGACATGATGACCAGCGAATACGCCCCGCGAATGCGGTCCATCGCGTGGTTGACCGCCTGCTCGATGGACGGCTGCCGCAACCGTTCTTCGGTGACGATGTAGGAGATGACCTCCGTGTCGCTGGTAGAATGGAAGATGGAGCCCTTCAGTTCCAATTCCTCCCGCAATTCACAGGAATTGACGAGGTTGCCGTTGTGCGCGAGCGCCATACGCCCCTTGACGTGGTTGACGACGATTGGCTGGGCGTTCTCCCGCCCGTTCGAGCCGGTCGTCCCGTAGCGGCAATGCCCAATCGCCATGTTCCCGGTCCCCAAGGAGCGCAAGTGCTCCGGGGTGAACACGTCGTTGACCAGCCCGACGTCCTTATAGGTGCGGAACAGCCCGTCGTCGTTGACGACGATTCCGCAGCTTTCCTGCCCGCGGTGCTGGAGGGCGAACAGCCCGTAATAGGTCGTCGACGCGACGTCGCAACAGTGCGGCGCGAAAATGCCGAAAACCCCGCATTCTTCTCTCAGTTTTGCCATATGTCTGCCTTTCGTTCCGGTTCGCGGTGTTCAGCCGAAGATACGGCGCATGACTTCCTGATAGGCGTCCTCGACGCCGCCCATATCCCGGCGGAAACGGTCCTTGTCCAGCTTTTCATGGGTCGTCGCGTCCCAAAGGCGGCAGGTGTCGGGCGAAATTTCGTCGGCAAGAATGATTTTGCCGTCGCTCGTCTTGCCGAATTCGATTTTGAAATCCACCAGTTCGATGTTCAGCCCCAAAAAGAACGCTTTGAGGAATTCGTTGACCTTGTGGGTGTAATCCCGCACGGTCTGCAGGTCCTCCCGCGTGGCGAGCCCCAGCGCGACGGCGTAATCGTCGTTGATGAACGGGTCGCCGAGTTCGTCGTTCTTGTAACTGAATTCAAGGATTGGGCAACGCAGGGCGGACCCTTCCTCGACACCCATTCGTTTCGAAAAGGAACCGGCGGCGATGTTGCGAACGATGACCTCCAGCGGCAGGATTTTGACCTTCCGAACCACGGTTTCCCGGTCGTTGAGCTCCTCGACGAAGTGGGTCGGAACCCCGGCTTCCTCCAACTTCTGCATGAGATAATTGCTCATGCGGTTGTTGATGGCGCCCTTCCCGACGATGGTACCCTTTTTCAGACCGTTGAACGCCGTTGCGTCGTCCTTGTAGGAAACGATGTACCGCTCCGGGTCGGCGGTTTGATACACCTTCTTGGCCTTGCCCTCGTAGAGTTGTTCGAGTTTTTCAAGTGTTGCAGACATTGCGCTTACCCTTTCCTTTTTCGTGTATCCGTGCTTATTTTTGCTTTTTCTGCTTGTTTTTACTGCTTTTCGCCGGCGAAACGGACGGAGATTTCGAGGTCCTTCGCGAGGACTTTCGCCTGGTCGGCGCGCCGCTTTTCGAGCAGTTTCGCCGCGAGCGCGCGGTCGGAAACGGCGAGGATTTCCACCGCGAGCAGGGCCGCGTTCGCGGCGCCGTCGATGGCGACGGTCGCGACGGGAATGCCGGTGGGCATCTGCACCGTCGAAAGCAGGGCGTCGAGCCCGTCGAGCGTCGAGGACTTGACCGGAATGCCGACGACCGGGAGCGTAGTATTCGCGGCGATAGCGCCCGCGAGGTGGGCCGCTTTTCCGGCGGCGGCGAGAATGACCCCGAAACGCTTGCTCCGCGCCTGTTCGGCGAACTTTTTCGCTTCCGCGGGCGTGCGGTGCGCGGAAAGCACGCGCACTTCAAACGGAACGCCGAACTCCCGCAAGACGGAAACGGCTTTTTCGACGACCGGCAAATCGCTGTCGGACCCCATGATAACGGCAACTTTTTTCATTGTGACGAATCCTTTCCCGGACGGCGCGCCGCCCGCGTCGGTCAAACAAGAATGAAAGAAACCGGCTCCTGCGGCAAGGCAGAAAAACCGGTCAAAACGGAAAGCGGCGCCTGACGGCTTTGCCGCGGTAAAGCGGAAGGGCGACAGACCGCGACGGCTCCCGCACGTTCGTACACGGAAATCGAAAACCCACTGCAACATACCGTCCCTTCCAAAACTGTCTACAGTATACCATCTTTCCGCTTTTTTGTCAACGCCTTTGCGAGAAAATCTCTGATTTTTTTCGCTTTCGACAGACTTCGGCGGGAGAAACCGCTTTTTTCCGTCCTTTTGCCCGCACGGAGATTCGCCCGACCGGTTCGGTTCCGCGCCGGGGCTTGCTTTTTTGCCGAAAATGCGGTATACTGAACATATGGCTTGCTGAAAAAATGGAAAAATATCGTCCCGTAGGCGGGCATATACCGCCGCGATTGTGTTTGCCACCCGAAAGAATAACCAAAGGAGGATACCCGCATGGACTGCAAAATCGCGTTGATAGACGACCGGGAGGAGGACCGCGCCTACCTGACCTCCCTCGTGCGGCGCTGGGGCGCGGAACGGGGACACGGCGTCGCGCTTGCGGCGTTCCCGTCGGCGGAGGCGTTCCTGTTTCGGTTCGAGGAGGAAAAGGACTTCGGCGTACTGCTTTTGGACATCGAAATGGACGGCATGAACGGCGTGGAATTGGCGAAAAAGGTGCGGGAAACCGACGAAACGGTGCAAATCGTGTTCGTCACGGGTTTTTCGGAGTTCCTGTCCGAGGGGTACGAGGTGTCCGCCCTGCACTACCTGCTCAAGCCCATCGACCCGGAAAAACTTTTCACCGTGCTGGACCGTGCGGCGGGCAGGCTTGCGAAGGCGGAAAAGAGCCTCGCCGTCACGTTCGAACGGCACACGGCGTATCTGCCGCTCTCGCGCATTTCCTACGTCGAATCGCAAAAGCAATACGTCCTGATTCACACGGACGAAACCGTCTTCCGTATGCGCGCGACCCTCGCGGAAACGGAAGCGAAACTGGACGAATACTTCTGCAAATGCCAACGGTCCTTCCTCGTCAACCTCCGGCACGTCGCTCAAATACGCACCGATTGCGTGGTGCTGAAGAACGGGGAAAGCGTCCCCATCAGCCGCGGAATGGCGGAAAAAATCGGCAGGGAAATCATTCGCCTGTTCTGAACGAGGGAGGAAAAGAAAATGCTGTTCCAAAAGTGGATAGACAAACGGATAGACGCGTACCAAAGCGACCTGATGCGCAAGTATTGCGACGAGGTGGAGTCCATGTACCGAAAAATGCGGGGTTGGCGGCACGACTACCGCAACCATATCCAATCCCTGCAGGCGGCTATGGCGCTCGGGCGGTACGACGAGGTCAACGCCTACCTCGCACAACTGAGCGACGACCTTGGCACGGTCGACACGGTCGTCAAGACCGGGCGGGTCATGGTGGACGCGATACTCAACGGCAAACTGAACGTCGCCGCCCGCGCCGGCATATCCGCAAACGTCAAGGCGACCGTCCCGGAGGGGACGCCGGTCAGCGACGTGGACCTGTGCGTCCTGCTCGGCAACCTGCTCGACAACGCCATCGAGGAAAACCGCAAACTTCCCGAATCCGACCGTTTCCTACGCGTCTATATGGGGCGCAAGAACACCCAGTTCTACCTCGCCGTCACCAACGCGGCGGGAAAGAAACAGGAGAAGCAGGGCGCCGCCTTCCGCTCGTCGAAGGGCGGCGGGCACGGGTTCGGGCTTTCCCGCGTGCGCGGCACGGTCGGAAAGTACGGCGGGCTGTTCGCGGCGGACAGCGAGGACGGCGGGTTCACGGCGGAGATTCTGATTCCGCTCGACCTTTCGTAGGGCGAAAATCCGCATTTCGTTCACGCAAAACGACGTTTCGTTCCGGTTTTCCCCCTTTTTGCGAAAAAAAGGTGTATCCTGTCCGTACCGAAAAAACGAAAGGCGGTGCGTCTTTATGGCGAAGAAGAAAAAGCAGTCCGTACGCAAGCCGAAGTACGGGCTGTTTTCCTCGGTCGGGTACATCTATCGGCTTTTGTGGAAGTACGAGCGGACGCTGGCGTTTGCCGGCGTGTTCACGGTCCCTCTGTCGCTCGCGCTGGCGGCGTTCGCGCTGTATACGCCGTCTGCGGTTCTGGCGGCGCTGGAAAAGGCGGGGACGTTTTCCCCCGTCGCGCTGGTCATTTGCGGGATTCTGCTGTCCAAACTGCTGGTAGACTTATTGAATAACGTCGTTCAGCAGCGGCTGCAGTCCGCGTCCTTCCGCGTCATGAACCGGCTCGAATATCTTTATACGGAAAAGCGTATGGATATGGACTGGCACCTTCACCTTGACCCGGAGGTGGAGCGAATAGGGGAACGTGCGGTCAATACCGTAAGAAACAACGGTTCGTGGGGCGTCAATTTCCCAATCGTTTTCGCCAACGTGGTTTCGATGGTTCTGCAGTTCTTCCTGTTCGGAACGGTCGTTTCTCTGCTCAATCCGCTCATCATTCTGCTGCTCGCGGCGGGCAGCGCCGTTGTCACGCTGACGCAGCTTTGGATGCTAAGTCTGAGGCGGAAATGGCAGGACGAAATAAACGCGACCCGACGGAAAATCAATTACCTGTCCTTCAGCATCAGCCAAACCTTCCGGTTTGCCAAGGACATTCGGCTCTATCAGATGCGCCCTGCCCTGCGGGAGCGGAGCGGACAGGTTGTATCGCAGCAGTACCGGAACTTGCGTCGGAGTTCGCTCTACGGACTTTGCACGGCGGTCGTGAGCTTTCTCGTCGCCGCCGTGCGGGACGGCGGCGCTTACGTCTACC
>CANQTR010000106.1 GCA_947626805.1 uncultured Clostridia bacterium | reverse complement strand
TGGATGGACCGCGCGCTGGTGGACGGCATCTACCCGATGTCCTACGGCGAGGGGCTCATGCGGTCGTCGACGGAGAAGTTCTCCCCGTATTGCAACGAAAAAACCTTCCTCGTCATGGGTTGCGGGGCGTATATGTCCTTCACCGAGGACGAAATCGCGTTGCAGGCAAAGCAGGCGCCGCTCTACGGGGCGGACGGTATCGCGTACTTCGAGTGGAGCGCCTACGAAAAGTACGGGTACGCGGATTTCCTACGCGGAACGGTCTACGAGAACGACGCGCTGTCCTTCACGGCACACGAGAGCGAAAGCGTCGGACTGCTGGTCGAACAGGCGAAGAAACGGTTTGCAATGTTCGGGGCGGACGCGGGGGATTTGTTCGGGCAGTATGAGAGCGGCGCGCTCGACCTGTCCGGTCTGCTCGGCGCGTTGCGGGAGCAAAACGGGGAGAACGCTTTCCTGTACCGCGATTTGGACCTCGCGGTGCGTATCGGGAATTTCTCCCGCGAGGAATATCGCGGGACCGTCGAACTGTTGCCGATTGAATTGAACGTGGGCGAAGAAAGCGGGGGCGAAAACAGCGCCGACGCGTCCTCCGTCGGGGAGAGCGACGCCGCGGGCGAATCGTCCGATACCGGGAAGAACGGTCACGGCGGGCTGTATGCGGGAATCGCCGCCGCGGTCGCGGCTGTCGCGGTTCTTGCCGCGGCGTGCGTGTTCGCCGTGCGAAGGAAGGGCAAAAAGAAGGCGGACCGGGGCTGAACGCCCCCGGTTCCCGCGAATCGCTCGAAAAAAAGGGACCGTTTTAAAGGGGTCCCTTGCGCGTTTTAAAAAACCTCTTTTGTGCGATGTCTGTTCATGTCGGTTCGGTCCAAACAAGCAGATTGGCTCTTTTTGGACACCAAAATGAAAAGTTTTTGAGGATTTTCAGGGGATTTTTTTCAAAAAGTCCCCTGAATGGGGTCTGGGGCAAAGCCCCAATGAACCTTTTTCGGCAGATGGAAGGGACCGCTTTGCACGCGGTCCTTTTCGGTATCCGTTCAGAACAGGTTGAGCACGCGCGGATACAGCAGGTTGTTGAGCAGGACGAGGTTCTGGGGGTTGGGGCGCATGAAGTTCCAGTAGAGCGCCCCGCGAAGCCCGTATTCCGGCAGGAGGCGCAAACGCGCGTCCAGCGAGCGCGCGTCCTCGAACCAGACGACGTGCTCGACGCCATCGGACGTGTAGCGGAAGAACGGCGCCTGCACGGTCTCGTCGTATTGAATCTCCGCCCCGACGTCCCCGGCGAGCAGGAACGCCTCGGCGACCGAGAGCGACCGCGCCATGGAAAGCCCCTGCACGAACGGGAGCGTGAAGTCGTAGCCGTAGTTGGAAACGCCCAGAAAGATTTTTTCCGCCGGAATGCGGGTCAGCGCGTACTCGATGACGTTGCGGACCGGTTGAATCGGGGACACCGCCATCGGCGGACCGTAAGTGTACCCCCATTCGTAGGTCATCAGCAGGACGCAATTGACCGCCTGCCCGATAGCGGCGTAGTCGTGCCCCTCGTAGAGCGTGCCGGGCTGGTCGTCGCGGGTCTTGGGCGCGAGCGCGGCGAGGACCGGGTAGCCGGCGGGATTGAGCGTTTCCCGCACGCGCGTCAGGAAAGCGGCGTAGAGCGGCGCGTTTTCCGCCCCGAGGAACTCAAAATCCACGTCCAGCCCGTAATACCCCTTCCGGCGCAAGGTCGCAAGCAGTTCGCCGATGAGCGTCTGCTGGGCGGCTTCGTCCCGTAGGAGCGCGGACGCGAGTTCGGAGGAAAAGTTGCCGTCGTCGGTCAGGGTGGACAGGTGCATGACCGGGGAAACGCTGTAGGAGAACGCCTCGTTCAGCAGTTCCCCGTCGTCTAGCGGGATAAGCGTCCCGTCCGGGCGGAACCCGTAGGTGAACGGCATGATTCCGGACAGCAGGGGCAGGGTCTGCCGGTAGAGCGTCATATCCACGAACGGATAGACGTACCCGCCGACCATGTACGCTCCGATACGCTCGCTTTCCGTGCCGAGGTACAGCACGTCGCCGGGGTAAATCTCGTTGCCGCCGTTCAGGAACACGTTGTTGCGCCAAAGCGTGCGAACGGTCAGCCCGTAGCGGGACGCGATACCGTAGAGCGTTTCGCCCGCCGCGACCGTGTGGGTCGCCGTCGGAATCGCCACGATGAGCGTCATTCCGACCGGCAGTTTTTCCGGCACCGCCACGCCGTTGTCCGCCGCGAGATTGCGAACCGGCACGCCGTACCGGCTCGCGATGGACGTGAGCGTTTCCCCGGAGGTCACCGTGTGAAAAATCATTGCCCGTTCTTCCCTTCAAAGTCGTCGGAAAATGCTTGACAAGCCGGAAAGCCTATGCTATAATATACTGATTTAACCTATGCGGCATAGGGGTTTCCCCTTGCAAACGACGTTTTACTACCATCATATAAGGAAACAAGACTATGCGTGACAACAAAACCATTCTCGCGGAAAAACTCGCGTCGCTGCTCGACGGGCGGGGCGTTTCCCTGACGGCGGCGGAGGCGGTCGGGCTGTTCGAGACCCCTGCCGACCCGAAGTTGGGCGATTTGGCGCTCCCCTGCTTCAAGCTCGCGAAACTGTTGCGGAGCGCGCCGCCGAAAATCGCGTCCGAACTGGAGGGCGCGTTCGTCGGAACGGCGGGCATTTCCAAGGTCGAAGCGGTCGGGGGGTACCTGAATTTCTTCTACGACGGCGCGTCGGCGGTTTCGGCGGTCGACGAGATTCTGGGGAACGAGCGGTTCGGTTCTTCCGACGAGGGGAACGGGAAAACCGTTTGCCTGGATTTCTCCTCCCCGAACATCGCCAAACGGTTCCACCTCGGACATCTCGGCACGACGGTCATCGGCAACGCCTTGCGGAACCTGTTCGATTTCCACGGCTACAAGACCGTCGCCATCAACCACCTCGGCGACTGGGGGACGCAATTCGGCAAGCTGATTTACGCCTATCAGAACTGGTCGTCGAAGGAAAAGCTGGAACAGGGCGGCATCACCGAACTGGAGAAACTCTACGTCCGGTTCTGCACGGCGGAAAAGGAGGACCCGTCCCTGACGCAAGCGGCGCGGGACGCCTTCCACCGGCTGGAATGTGGTGACGAGGAATGTTTGCGAATCTGGAAGACCTTCAAGGACATCTCCCTGCCGGAGTACCAAAAAACCTACGATTTGCTGGGAATCACGTTCGATTCCTACGTCGGGGAGGCGTTTTTCTCGGACAAGATGCCCGCCGTGGTGGAGGAATTGCGGGAGAAGGGGTTGCTCGAACTGGACGACGGCGCGTCGGTCGTGCGGCTGGACGAAGAAGGTATGCCCCCCTGCCTGATTCTCAAGCGGGACGGCTCGACGCTCTATCCGGCGCGGGACATCGCCGCCGCGATTTGGCGCAAAAAGACCTATGATTTCGAGAAGTGCGTCTATGTGACGAGCGCGGGGCAGAGCCTGCATTTCGCGCAATGGTTCCGGGTGGTCCGCAAGATGGGATACGATTGGGCGGACGGGCTGGTGCACGTCCCCTACGGCACGATGAGCGTCGGCGGGGAGAAACTCGCGTCCCGGACCGGGAACGTCGTCCTGCTGGAGGACCTGCTTTCCGAGGCGATTCGCAAGTGCGAGCAGGTCATCGCCGAGAAACACCCGGACCTGCCGAATCGCGAGGAGACCGCGAAAGCGGTCGGCGTCGGCGCCGTGGTGTTCAACGCCCTGTCCAACAGCCGTATCAAGGACAGCGACTTCAACTGGGAGGACGCGCTCTCCTTCGAGGGCAACGCCGGACCGTACGTGCAGTATACCTACGCCCGCACGTCGAGCATTTTGCGGAAAAACGGCGGACTTCCGCCCGCTTCCCCCGTCGGCTATGCGCCGTGCGCGGAGGAAACGGCGCTCGCGAAGAAACTTTCCGAGTTCCCGGAGGCGGTCGACCGCGCAATCGAGGCGTATGAGCCGAGCGTAATTTCCCGCTATCTGCTCGCCGTTTGCGCGCTTTTCAACCAGTTCTACCACAATTGCCGCATTCTCGGCGCGGACGCGGAGGACGCGCGGGTCTTCCGGGTGCGCCTGTCCGCGGCGACGCGCACCGTCATCGGAAACGGGCTCGACCTGCTCGGAATCCGTCGGACGGAGGAAATTTGAAATTTTTTGCCATCGTGATAAAGATTTGCCATCGTTATAAAGAAACAGGGAGTTGACAGGTATGTCCGGACATTCCAAGTGGAAAAATATCATGCACAAGAAGGAAAAGACCGACGCCGCGCGGGCGAAAGTCTTTACCAAAGTCGGCAAGGAAATCGCCATGGCGGTGCGGGAAGGCGGGGCGGACCCGGTTTCCAACACCAAATTGCGCGACCTCATCACCAAGGCGAAGAGCCTCAACGTGCCGAACGACAACATCAAGCGCATCATCGACAAGGCGTCGAGCGACAACAGCGCCGCCTATGAGTTCATCACCTACGAGGGCTACGGTCCGGGCGGGGTCGCCGTCATCGTCGAAGCGGCGACGGACAACCGCAACCGCACGGCGCCGGAGGTGCGGCACGCGTTCGACAAGTTCGGCGGCAACCTCGGCACGAACGGGTGCGTGTCCTTCCTCTTTTCGGAGAAAGGGGTCATCGTCGTGTCGAACGAGGACGGCGACGTGGACGAGGAAGCGCTGATGGACGCCGCGCTCGAAGCGGGCGCGGGGGATTTCTCGGCTGAGGACGACTGCTTTGAGATTTACACCGAGCCGGCGGACTTTTCCGCGGTCTGTGAAACGCTGTCCGGCAAGGGGTACACGTTCCTGTCGGCGGAAATCGAAAAGGTCCCGGCGACCTACGTCGAACTCGACGACGAGCAGGCGGGGCTCATGCAGAAACTGCTCGAACGGCTCGAGGACAACGACGACGTGCAGAACGTCTGGCACAACTGGGACGCGTGACGCCCATGCGTGTCGGAATCTTCGGCGGCAGTTTCGACCCGGTGCATAACGGGCACGTCCGCGCGGCGATGTGTTTCCGGGAGGAGTGCGCGCTGGATTTGGTCTACGTCCTGCCGAACAGTATCCCGAACCTCAAGGACCGAAAGGTCGCCCCGGCGGAGGACCGGCTCGCCATGCTGCGTCTGGCGTTCGCGGGGAAGGAGCAGGAAGGGTTCCTTGTCAGCGACCTCGAAGTGCGTCGGGGCGGCGTGAGTTACACCTGTGACACGGTCGCCGAACTGAAACGGCGGCACCCGGGCGCGGAACTGTACCTGTTCTTCGGGGACGATTGGCTGGAGGGTCTGCCGCGCTGGAAAAACGTGCGGGAACTGCTCGCAAACGTGACCGTCGCGCTTGCGAACCGCAGCGGGCGGGACGTGGCGGCGCTCGTCGCGGAACTGGAACGGACCTACGGCGCGAAATTTCAACTTTTGCGCTTTCAAGCGCTGGACGCGTCCTCGACCGCCCGTCGGGCGGGGGATTCCTCGCTCTGTTGCGACGCGGTCAACCGCTATATCGCGGAAAAAGGGCTTTACGTTTGAGAAAACGGGAAGGAACGTATGAAGGAACTGATTGAAACCGTGCGGCGGGACCTGTCCATGAGCGAAAAGCGCCGCCGGCACACCGAAGGGGTCGTCGA
>CANQTR010000105.1 GCA_947626805.1 uncultured Clostridia bacterium | reverse complement strand
ACTTAACCTTACCACAGGTTTCTCCTATTCGCCACCCTTTTTTTGCTTTTTGTCACACATCATTGTAACACAGACAGGGCTTGAAAATGGGAAATGTATTCTGCGGTTGATTTCTTCACATTTGTATGCTATAATTAATATATGTAATAAAAATGGAAACGAACAGCAAAGGAGTTGCGCTGAATTGAAAAAAACTTTTAGCCGACTAATGATACTATGTTTTACGGTATTTCCAGTTATGTTATTCACCGCCTGCGGTGTTTTACAAGGAATGGACAATCTCCCGGAAGGAGAACGAATAGGTTCATACGATTCGCCTGAATCAACTTATACGCTGAACATTTATTTATGCAACGGCGGAGCGACGACCGATTTTTCAATCCGGGGCGAGCTGGTAGAAAACGAGACCGACAACACGAAAAACATCTATTGGAGTTATCACGAGCAGGAAGCCGAGGTCAAATGGATTGACAAAGAAACCGTAGTAATTAACGGTCGGACGTTGAACGTCACAAAGGATAGTTACGATTTTAGAAAGTAACGGGTGTGAAAGAACCGAAAAAGGAGAAAATATAGGATTGATTTGTCAAGATTTCATTAAGGCGGGCTTCCGGTCGCCTCGCAGGTACAAGAAATTTCCCGCCCCGAGAGAGAGTTTGCGGAATTCGGGGGATTGAACCGCAAGTCGCCGCCGCACCCGCTCCGAAAATGCGCCGGGGTCGTCCCCGCGCACCGGGGTAAAGCGGTACGCGGTCAGGTCTTTGCTGTCGGCGCAATACACCCGCACCTCGCCCGGACGCCCCGTCGCGCCGGTGTGTACCGTTTGCACCGCGACGACCCGCGAAGGGTCGATTTTTTTGGCGTTTGCGCGGTCAGCGGGACGGCGGTGTGAGAAGAAACCGTTTGCGGTCGGCAAAGCGGGAGAGGATTTCTTTCGCGTCGCAACCGTCTTTTCCGCCGGCAGACGGGAGAGCGCGTCGCGTATCACCCCCGGGACAATCTTCTTGTGATACGCCTCGGCGATAGAGTGTCGCCTCCCACACGCGGAGCGCGGCGAAAACCCGCGGCACCAGACAACGGGTTTTGCGCGCCGTATGGATATACCGGTCGGGGAAACCGTGCCCGCGCACTTCGGTGAGCGGGCAATTGCGCGTCAAATCGACGTGACGGAGGAAAAAATGCCGCGTTTTTCCGTTCGCATTTCCCTTTCGGCAGCGTGCTTTTGCCCCCCAAAAAAAGAAGACCCCACCGCCGCGGGCACCCCGCAACGGTGGGGTTTTGCTTCAATGAAGCAGGGTCAACAGGATGTCGCCCTGACCGATTCTGTTTCCATAATAGTCTACGGTTACATCCTGCTTTTTCCGATAGGTTCCCAAAGTTTTTCCGTGATAATCCTTCAGTACTTTATCGCCGGTATTTTGGAACTCTATCCGACCAATCGGATTGCCTTTGCTGTCTTTAATCCATTGTTCGTTTGCCATCTTCTTCCCCTCCTTTCGCTTTCGAATTTGAACCTGCATCAGCGAAGCAGGGTCATCAGGATATCGCCGGTTCCGACCTTGCGACCGGAAAAGTCGGTAGTGGTGTCGCTCCCTTTTCTGTAAAATCCGAGAATTCTGCCGTAAAAATCCGTCAGGACTTTATCGCCGTTGCTTCTGGTTTCCACCCAGCCGAGGATTCTGCCTGTCCAGTCCTTGATTGCTTCCTTCGCCATGCGCTTTGCCTCCTTTCGTTATATATACAGTGCGCTTTTCTTTACTCTGCCGCTTGTTGCTCGTTCAGGCGCCCGAGTTCCTCTATGGCGTTCCAGATTGTGTCGCCCCATTCCCCCTGCTCGGGACCGCCGCGTCCGGCAGGCTTGAGGTCCCCGTTTTCGTCGTATAGCATCCGCACCCACTTTTCGGGGTCGAATTCCAGATTGGGAAAGAAATACCGAAAAACCTCGGGCGAATAAAGGCATTCCAACGCTTTGACCGTGTAGTCAAAATCGCCCTCATTCCGCCGGTAGAGCGCCTGATTGTAATAAAAATCAAGCTCGATATGCCGACACAGCCGAAATTGAAAATCCTCTTCGTCCCATTCCTGGATAGGCGACACGTCGCTCGAATTGATTGACCGCAAAAAGTTTTCCGCGAAGGGCTCTATGAAACACCGCGGATCCAATTCGCAAGCGTACGCACGGGTCAGGAAAGACAAGCATTTGTTTTTCCGCCCGAATCCGTCGAAAAGGAAGCTCAAGGCTCTCGCAAAGGTCACTTCAAGCGGAGCGTAATCGGGGAAAAACCGTTCGACAAAGGCAATCGCAATTTCATCAAACACATTCACCGAATACTCCCCGTCGTTGCTTTTGTAACGCGTATGCCGCGTCGCGTCCAGAATCGCCGAATAGGTTCGCTCGCCCGCCGGAATTTTTTCGTAAATCTCTTTCAGCGTCGCTTCCACCCATTTCGCATAGGGCAGATACGCCGGATTGTCGAGGTGATACTGCACTTCGGGGTCGACCATCTGCTTGCGGCGGCACGCGCAGTCCTCCGGACAGGTGTAGCAAAAATCACGATATCCCATGGCGCAGTCGCCTTTGTCGCATTCGGACGGCATCTCGGCGAACCGGCGCGCTTTCGCGCGGAGCGCTTCCCGATATGTTTCCAGCTCGGCGTCCACCTGCCTCCTTTCGGCTTCAAGCGCCTCGCGCCTTGCGGCTTCCTCTTTTTCCGCCCGTTCCTTTCGCCCTTCCTCGGAATTGAGGTATTTGATTTGCTCGACCTGCTCCTTCGCGCCGTCAATCAGCTTGGAACCGGCGGCAGCCGCCTGCTCCGCCGCTTTTTTCAACTTGTCCATGAATCCCATTGCAATTCCCTCCCGCATTTTTGATATGGTAGAAAACCCCCGATTGGTTTTGCCGATTTCGACCGATTTGCCGCCGGCTTGTAAATTCTTTTTTGTATAGTATACACGCGCGCGGGGTGCCAATTTGGTGCATACCCCCCCTTCTCGCGGATTTTTCGCCTTTTTATGTGACGCGGTATCGCAAGGCAGACGTGTTCTCCGATTTTTTGATTCCGACAAGTGCAAAAAAAATTTTTGATTTTTTTCGTTTTATACGGATTTTAATTTGGATTTTCAAAAAAGGCGTGCTATACTTCCCGAGCAGTGAAACCCGACCGGTTTCTCCGCCCGAACCATGTCCCGAATCGGGTACATAACGTCTGCTATACTGGAAGGCGAAAAACAAGAAAGAATGGGGTATGAAGCATGAAAAAAGAAATCTACGACAGCATGACCGACGAAAAACTCTCTCCGTTTGATTTTATCACCCTCATGTTTGAACGCACCGACGAGGACGGCATTCTGTACGTTCCCGACTTGTACCCCGAATACTCGGAGGAGGCCGTCAGTTACCGCTGTAAAATGGACTGGAACCTTGCCAAATACGAAAAGACGCTCGAGAAATTCCGCCGTCTTTATGCGTCTATCGAACGGTGCGCGGCGCATTATGCCGCGCTGGAGGAATCGTCCGCGGACGCCGAGGCGATTTTGGGGCGCGAGGACGCGGAGGTCTGGCGCACCTACATTCGCTCTTTGACAGACGCGACGTTCGACAGCGAGCGTTATGATGAGATTAAAGAGCACCTTGAGTCGATTGAATCCACCAAACAAATCGCGGCGAAGGTCGCGAGAGGGGAACCGCTCGACAACTATGAAAAAGGGTATCTCGCGGAAAACGTCGACGACCTCACCGTCGGCGAGGAGGACCTGAAATTTTATGACGAGTATTGCGAGCGGATGTTTCAAAACGCCAAGAATCGCGTCGGCAGAAATATCTGCTCCTATGAGCTCTGTATCGCCGCACGTCGTCTTTGCTGCCTGCTTTCTATCCGGGCGCCGAAACTTGTCAACGATAACGAAGCCCGTTTTCTTGCCGAGGCTTTCGTGTTGCACGAATGCTGCGTTTCCAGAGAAATCGTCGGCGACAGCGTGCGCCTGCGCCTCGAAGAGCTCGAGCAGATGAGCGAGGAAGAACTCGACGAGCTCTACCGCCCGCAACGGGTCAACTCCCGCAAGAGCCTCGCGCCCTTGTTCGTGTATGAAATTCTATGTAGGAAGTCCGATTCCAGACATCACCTGCGTCAGCAGGAAATTTTGAAAGAGCTCGCCGCCTATCCGTATGAAATCTCCCTCGAACGCAAGGCGCTCGGTCGCATTCTGCACAATCTGCTCGATTCGTCGCAGTACGCCGTCTTTTCCGACAAGACCGGCGTCTGGGTCGATCAGGAAAAATGCCGCGAAACGATTGTCAAATGATGCTTGCACCCGCGGTCGCTTACGCCGAGCCCGTATGGGTTGACATCGGGACGTGCAATGTGCTAAAATGAAAATTGAAATCATACAAAAAAAGAAAGGAAAATGCACCATGAAAACCGTAACGAAGGAATACCATGTACTGGAAAAGAAAGACCTTGAAAGGGTCCTTTCCGAACAATTTGACCGCGAAGTCACGCTTGCGGAGGTGGAATGTACCCTGCAGCACTGTATGCCCGCCGACGAGGAAGCGCCGAACGGCGCCTATTTGGAATTTTCCGCCGACGAGGACACATGCGACTCCTTCGATTTGTTCTGGGACGACGACAAAAGCGGACACTTCTTTGACGGCGTGTAGCTTGCTTTGGAGAACGAGTGGCCCACGCCGGACGAGCTTTTCGCTTTTGACGTTTCGGAATTTGCGGACTTTTCGTCCGAGGTCGACGATTCCGACTGAGTTGATTCGGCTTTCCCCGTTGTATGTGATGGAATCATGACAGGAAGAAAAATTGTCCGAGCTGATTGCACAGTCGAAGGCGGAGATCGCCGAGGAAAAGAACCGCTTGAAAGCGGAAACCCCGCGTCGTAAACCGTCAAAATCTGCGCCGCGGGAAACAAAGAAATAGGCAGAAAAACGCCTCCGGGACAGCCGTCCCGGAGGC
The DNA here is from genome assembly GCA_947626805.1 of uncultured Clostridia bacterium. Lineage (GTDB taxonomy): Bacteria > Bacillota > Clostridia > Oscillospirales > CAG-382 > Coliplasma. The sequence continues at coordinate 798 of CANQTR010000105.1, read as the reverse complement.
GTTGGTCGGAGTGGCCGGATTTGAACCGACGACATCGAAGTCCCAAATAGCGGTTGGTATATTTTTCCTGCCCTTTCGGGCGATTATCGACCCTTTCCGCTCGGAAAACGATGCTCTCCGGCGCTCTTGCCTCCGCTGTTTCCATGCTTTCCGGAGCGGTCTGTGGGATAAAATGTGGTCGGGAAAGGCTTCCCAAGCCGTTTCGCCGTCCAAAAAGTCTTTTGCTTTCAACATGCTATCTCTGAATTTACGAAAAGTCAAACCGTCCCCCGTCAAAATCTGCGCCGCTGTAAACAAAGAAATACGGCACACACGGTCGATTCTCTTTCTGCCCGACCATGTTCGACACAGTGCGCCTTCTCAGTTCCGCTTTTCCTGCCGCTAACGGCAAATAGTATGATGCAATTCATATTCACCTATTGATTTTTTGCCGATAATGTGCTATACTATACGGGTAGAAGGGAGGTGCGGTATGAATTATTTATCCGTCAAAGAAATCGCGACGCTTTGGAAGATGTCTGAGCGTAGCGTTCGGAATTACTGCGCGACAGGCCGCGTCCCCGGCGCGTTCCTCACCGGCAAGACTTGGAACATTCCCGAAACCGCCGAGAAGCCCGAACGTAGTAACAAAAGAGCGACGACGCGCACCTTGCTTTCCGTCCTGCAAGACGAAAAAAGCGGGCAAATCCGCGGCGGGATCTACCATAAAGTCCAGATCGAGCTGACCTACAATTCCAACCGCATCGAGGGCAACCGCCTCACCCACGACCAGACCCGCTATATCTATGAAACCGCCAC